>JASLMQ010001078.1 GCA_030746455.1 Candidatus Latescibacterota bacterium | reverse complement strand
GGAAAAGAGCGCTTCGGGGATGAAGCTGGCCGTTGCCGTCGAGTGCGGATGGTCAATCCCATCGGTCGTGACCATTCCCATTGCCGTGAAGTGGGAACCCTCTCCACTCACTCCGCTGCGATTCCCCCCAGCGTGTCCCCGAAGCCATCTGGGATCCGTCACCCGCCTATCCTGCCAGATTCCCCCGGTCGCCAGCAGGTGCCCGAATCGGGCCAGGTCTGCCGCCGAGATCTCCACCCAACCCGGGCCGCTGCGCACGGCGTGCCCCTCCACCTCAAATGGAGGATCCAGATAGGTATAGGAGTCGGGAATCGTCGGGTAGAACCCTTGGCTCTTTGCGACGAATCGGCCCGTGTGCCAATCCCAACGGTCCGCGCGTATCCCCAGTGCCGAGAACAGCCGATCGTCCAGCACCGTCTTCAGGTCGCGATTCCAGACAGCCGTGAGGGCCTGGCTGAGCCGCCAGAAGCCGGCGCTGCTGTATCGCTCCGCCGTCCCGGGAGGCACGTGGGCGTAGAGGTCGAAGAACGGATCCCCGGTCCAGTCCGCCCACTCCGGGACGTGCCGGTCCGCCTCCTCGACCGGACGTCCAGAGCGGCCCCGACGCCACTCGTTCCCCAGCTCCATTGGGAAGCCGCCCTGGTGCGTGCCCTCCTTCGCCCCCAGGATATGTCTCCAGGTGAGGGGCTTGTGGCAACCGCTGTCGAGGAGCTTGTGGGGATGGGACAGCAACCCCTCGCCCGACCAGCTCCTGTGGATCGGCTCATCTGGGTCGAGGAGTCCGTCTTCGGCCGCGAGCCCGATCAGCACCCAGATCAGGGCCTTCCCGGTCGACGCCGTCTGGTGCCGAAAGGTCGGGTCTCCCCACGAGTGGACCAGATACCCACCGCGGGTGAGCACGGTCCCCCACCGACTCCCCGAGTGATCCTCTCCCCCGAACGACGCCCCCTTCACATCCAGTCCACCGACGAAGGCATCGAATCCACCGGAATCCAGGCCGGCTTGCTCCGGCGTGATCCGGATCCAGTCGTCCTCCGGGTAGCTTACCCAATCGGGCAGGTCATCGGCCATCCCGCGTCTCCTCGGGTGACCGGATCCGTCACCCAATGGCGTCCCCGTGTCTGGCCAGACGCGGTTGACCGGGATGGATCCGGGTCACCACCTCGTAGTTGATCGTGCCCATCCAGGAAGCCAGCGTGTCCGCGCTCACCTCTTCCTCGCCATCGCGGCCCAGTAGCGTGGCGACGGATCCCGCGCGTGCGCCGGGGATGTGAGTGACATCGACCACGGTCAAGTTCATGCACACTCGCCCGCAGACGGGAGCCCGCATCCCGTCGATCAGGACGTGTGCCACGTTCGTCAGCCGACGGTCGTAGCCCTCGAAATATCCCACGGGCAGAACGGCCACCCGCATGGGGGCGGCTGCGCGGTAGGTCCGACCATAGCCGATGGTTCCGCCGGCAGGGACCTCCTTGACCTGGACCACGCGGGCGCGCCAGCTGAGGGCCGGAACGAGGCCGACGGTCGATCCATCCTTGCCCTCGCGCCGGCGCATCGCGATCTCCCGGCTCTCGGCCGACGGCCATAGGCCGTAGGCGGCGATACCGGCCCGAGCAAGCGAACCGTGCGTCTGCGGCCAGAGCAGGGAGCTGGCCGAATTGGCGGAATGCACCATTGGTACGGCCACACCCCTCGAAACGACCGCTTTCCTGGCTTTCTCCAGCACGCGGAGCTGCTCGAGGGCAAAGGCAGGATCCGTGGTGTCGTCGCTGTTCGCATAGTGTGTCGTCAGGCCCTCGAGTACAACGCCCCTCCGACTCCTCAGCCAGAGGGCGAGCTCGACGATCTCGTCCGTGGGCAGGCCCTGCCGATGCATGCCCGTCTCTACCTTGAGGTGCACGCGAACCGGAACTCCCGTCCGGCTCCCGGCCTCGTCCAGAGCATCTGCCGTGTCTCGATCGAACACCACCACACGGGCCCCCGTTGCCGCCACAAGGTCAGCCTGTTCGGGCGGAACGCCGCCACAAACATAGACGGGTGAGTCAACCCCGGACTCCCTCAGCGAGCGTGCCTCGGTCACGGAGTTCACAACCAGCCAGTCGGCCCCGGCGGACAGGAACTCACGGGCACTGAGGACCATATCGTGGCCGTACCCGTTGCTCTTGACCACAATCCCCAGAAGGGCACCCTCGGCCAACCCCTCGCGCAGGAAGCGCGTGTTGGCGTGCAGCGCCTCGACGTCGACCTCACACCACGAGCTCAGCCCGGAAATGGGATCGGCGCTATTCAACTCGGTGTCTCCCCAGCAGACGTGCACCCGCAAAAATGCCCGGCTTCTGGGACCCCATCGGGGACCCCGGCAGGCACCCGACATCCTACGACGGCGGACACCCGCACACAACGCCGGGCCGACTGCAATGGATATAAAGGCCTGAGGCCTCAGGCTTTCATGTAGCTCAGGAACTCCTCGATCTGCTCCTTCTCGGTGTGCAGGCTCTTCGTGAGGAAATCGACCCTCTCCTCCGTGATTCCGAGCTCGCCCTCCACCATGTCC
>JASLMQ010001077.1 GCA_030746455.1 Candidatus Latescibacterota bacterium | reverse complement strand
TCTCATACCGCTTCGGCACTCCACCCAATCGGACCTGCCCATGTCCCTCGCCCAGAACGGGCTTCGCCGCACCTGGTACATCACCCTGGCACACACCGCGGTGGACTTCTACATGACCCTCTGTCCCCCGCTGCTGGCCCTCTTCAAGGCGCGATTCGGACTCTCCCTGGTCCAGGTTTCTCTGATCCCTACGGTCGTGTCGGTCTGCGGCTCGATTCCTCAGCCTCTGATGGGGTATTTCGCGGACCGGAAGAACCGGGTGGCGCTTGCCGCGCTGGGTCTGGCGGTCTGCGGGGTCTGTGTGTCGGCCATCGGATTTGCCCCCACCGCCCCGCTGCTGGCCCTTTTCCTGGTCCTGTCTGCCTTCGGTTCCTCCCTGTTCCACCCCACGGGGGCCAGCCTCGTCACGGCCTTCGCGCCCGGCCGAGCCAACTTCGCCCTGTCCATCTTCCTCACCGGCGGAACCCTCGGTATGGCCATCTCCCCGGTGACGGGCACTCAGATCGTGGAGCGCTTCGGCCTCGAAAGCTTCTGGGTTCTCATGTTCCCCGGGCTCGCCCTTTCCCTACTCCTGCTCCTGAAGTCCAGAGGCAGCAGGCCGGAGACCGGGCAAGAGAGGCCGGCCAGCATTGGGCTTTCTATCCTCCGGACGGCCGCCATGCGGCCGCTGCTCCTTCTCTACGTGATCAGCGTGCTTCGCTACCTCAGCCACTCCGGATACGTCAATTTCACCTCGCTGCTCGGTGAGGAAAGAGGTTGGTCCACAGGGAAAATCGGGTGGGTCCTGTCTGGATTCCTCGTCGCCAGCATGCTGGGCCGCGTCGTCGGCGGCTACATTGGCGACCGGGTCTCGCCGCGCAAGCTGCTCTGCCTTTCCAGTGTGTTGTCCGCGCCCTTCTTCGTGGGGTTCACCGCCCTGGACTCGGGAGTGGCGCTTCCGCTCTACTTCGTGGCGGGGTTCATATTCGACATGGGCCTCAGCACCAACATCGTTCTGGCCCAGCGCATCCTTCCCGAGAACACCAGCGCCGCCACGGGATTGGTGATGGGTTTCTCGTGGGCAACGTCCGGTGCCCTCATCCCCCTGGTCGGTCTCCTTGCCGAAACGGTTTCGGTCGCCTTTGCCCTCGCGTGTGTTTCGTCGTTCCTGCTTCCCGCCGCCCTTCTGGTCGCCGCGCTTCCCGATCCTGGGGAGGAGCAACGCGCGTCGGAAGCGGCCGCGGGCTCTGTCTAGGCATATGCCCGCCTCACAATCTACTTCCCTCAGCCCAGCTCGCGGCTACCGAACCGGACTGCTCCTGCTCGGGCTCATCCTGCAGGGATCGCTCTGCGCGGCTCGAGGAGAGGCTGCGGAACCCGCCTTCTCTCCCGGTCAGATCCTGGTAAAGCTACGGACGGCAGCGTCCAAGCCGACCGCCGGCACACTCAGCCGCCTTGCCCAACGGTTCGGCGTCCGGGATATCGAGCCCCTTTTCGCCGGCCGAGCGGCCCTGGCCAAACCCACAGGTCCGTTCGCAGGCATTTACCGTCTCCGACTCCCACCGTCCACGGATCCGCTCATTGCCGCCGCAGCCTATTCAGCCGACCCAAGTGTGATCTACGCTCAGCCCAACCACCTCTATCGCCACCACGATGCACCTGATGATCCGCGCTACGAGGACCAGACCGCCTTGATGAAGGTCCGCTGGTCCGACCTGTGGTACGGTCTCGGACCCGCGCGCCGCAGCGTTGTCCTCGCCATCATCGATTCCGGAGTCGACTACACACACGAGGATCTGTCCGGCAACGTGTGGATCAACGCCCTCGAGGCCGACGGCGATCCCGGCGTGGACGACGACGGCAACGGCTACGTGGATGACGTGCGAGGGTGGGACTTTGCCGACGCCCCGGAACTGCCGGGGCAGGGCGACTTCCTCACGCCGGACAACGATCCCTCGGACGAATCGGGCCACGGCACCCACATCGCGGGGATCGCTGCTGCGGCGTCGAACAATGGGACGGGTATGTCCGGTGTCGCGCCGGACACCAGAATCATGGTTCTCCGAGCCGGCGTCACGCTCCAGTCCGGTGGCACCTTCCTGGAGGAGGACGACCTCGCCGCCGCCATCCTCTACGCCGTCGACAACGGCGCGGACGTCGTGAACATGAGCTGGGGAAGCGACGATCGCGCCTACCTGATCACCGATGCCCTCCGATTCGCCGCGGACAACGGTTGCATCCTCGTGGCTTCGGCCGGTAATTCCGGCGCCCTGGGATTGGCCCATCCGGCCGCCCTGGACGAGACCATCGCCGTGTCCGCCACCGATCGGGATGACGCCCGGGCCTCATTCAGCAGCACAGGAGTCCCCCTGGACCTGGCCGCCCCGGGGATCAACATCCTCGGCTCCCAGCCGGGCAACAGCTACGGACGCCGGTCCGGCACCTCCTTCGCTGCCCCGTTCGTCTCCGGCTTCGCCTCCCTGGTCCTCTCCAGACGACCCGAACTCACAACGGAGCAGGTACGCTCCCTCCTAGCCCGGGGGACTGTCGACCTGGGGACGCCTGGATGGGACGACACCTTCGGCTCGGGTAGGATAGACGGAGCCCGGCTCCTTGCGGCCCTGGCAGACTCCCTTGACGCACCCACGGCCCGCATACGGACGCCTCGATCGGGGCAGGAGGGCGCCGATACCCTCGAAGTGTCCGCCGAGGCAAGCGGCCCGACCGTAACAGGCTACCGCGTCTCCTGGGGAATGGGGCGGAGCCCCGCGACCTGGGCCCCCTTGCGCGATGGACCTCCCGACGCGCACATCAGGTTCGCATGGGACATCTCATCCCTTACCGACACCGTTGCGGTCCTCCGTCTCGAGGTCGATCTTGCCGGTGGCGGCACCCTAGAGGACCGTTCCCTGATCGCCGCACGTCGCGCTCCCCCCACGGTGTCCGGTATCGCGGTGACCCCGGTGCTCGTCGCAACAGATCAAGCCTACGAGATCGCCTGGTCCACCGACCGCCCGGCTGAAGGCCTACTCCTAATCCACAGCGCTGCGTCGGCTCGCGAGGATACTCTTTCCACCGGCATTGTCCACACGAAGCACAAGGTGTCCCTGCCGACGGATCTGCCCGAGGGCCCACTCCACTACCGTATCCTTTCGCGTGGGCCTGCGGGCGCTGTGTCCCTCACGCCAGCCGACACGCTCAGCATCGTTCGCCTCACCGTGCAGACAGAGGGCTTTCACGACGTGGGCGAGCTGCCAGACGGATTCCTGCCCGACCGGCCCGCCGATTTCGACGGAGACGGGCATCCCGAAGTCGCCCTGATGCCCTACATCGAGGGAAGCCCCTACAGCCCCACGGGCTTCTACGAGCGACAGGACGACGGCACCTTCGCCCAGGTTGCCCAGACCGCGGCCGGCATCCTGCCCTGGGCCATTGGGGACGGCGACAACGACGGCCGCCTGGATCTCCTGGGGTCGAGCCTGCTCCGACTCAGGCTGCTAGTGGGCCGGGTCGACTCCCCCTTTCCGCGATCCGCCGCGCTCGACCAGTTCCAGACCTGGGGCGGCGAGATTGCCGATCTGGACGGAGACGGAAGGAACGAAATCATCGCGCGATCCGGTTTCGAGCGGGGACTCCGCATCTTCCGAACCGACGAGGGGGACACCTTTTACGAGGCGGGAACGTTCACCGATCCCACCTCGGGTGGCGGCGACCTGGGCCCGCGTTTCGTGATCGCCGACCTTGACGGAGACGGGCAGAAAGAGGCCCTCGTCGGCGACGGGGACGGCGATCTCTGGACGTGCACGATGGACGCCGGCGGCCTCCTCAGTGCCACCTGGATACTCGAGGGCGACGACGACTCGGACGCAAGGTGGATCGGCGGCGGCGCGGACCTTGACGGCGACGGGGTTGTCGAGTTCGCCGTCGCACGTGCAACGGAGGACGACGACGATGCCCTCAATGGGCATTGGGAGATCGAGATCTACAGCACGACCGGCCCCGCGAACTACGCCCTGGAATGGAGTACCCGCATCTCTGGAGTCACCACCACGGGCAACGGCCTCTCTTTCGGAGATGTGGACGGCGACGGCCTTGCCGACCTGACCGCCTGCCTCCTGCCCGATCTCTACGTATTCCGGTCGGATTCCCCAAATGCCTACAGGCCGATCTGGCACAGCCCCGCGGCCCTCACCCATCGGCCCGTCATCGCAGATCTCGACGGCAACGGCCGCCCGGAGCTGCTCTACAATCGAGACGGGGCGGTACGCATCGTGGAGCGGGTGGCCCCCCCGGCGAACGTGGCCGCCCCCGAGTTGCTCTCGGCTCGACCTCTCGAGCGGGATCGGGTAGAGCTGTTATGGATGGCGGCTCCAGGGGCGTCGACCTACGGGCTGCTCCGGGGATCCGGAACGGACAGCCTGGCCATCTTCGTCGACGGCCTGACCGGAACGACCTACCTCGACAGCGGCCTCGTGGAGGACACAACCTACCGCTATGCGGTTGCCGCCCGTCTCGGCGACGGGAGCGAGGTGCGGTCCGGAACGGCGGAAGCCCGACCCAACGCCCCGCCAGAGATCTTTCGCGTGGAACCCCGGGACGGCGGTCGCCTCGTCCTCACCTTCAGCGAGCCTATGGCCCCCACCGACCAGAACGGCTATGCCGTTCATCCTGGACTGGGTCGGCCCACCTCGGCCATCCTCGACAGAGGGCACACCCGCGTCTTCCTCACATTCGGGAACGCCTTCTTGCCGGGAGTCACCTACACCCTCGCCGCACACTCCGTATCCGACACCTCCGGGACCCCGCTGCTTGCCTCCCACCGTAGCCTGTCCTTTGCCGTTGATCGCACGGGCTACCCAACCCCCCGCATCGCCGACTTCGATGACGACGGGAAGGTGGCCTTCTCCGACTTCTCCCTGTTCGCCCAGGCCTTCGGCGGTCTCGATCCTGCCTTCGACCTGGATGGGAACGGACGCGTCGCCTTCTCTGACTTCGTCCTCTTCGCGCGATTCTACGGCTGGCAGGCGTAGTACACGGTCTCTCTAAGCCTGAAACCGATTGACAGGCCATCGCTGTGGATGTACCATAGCCCTGGCCGCATTCCGACCGATCGATCTGTGCGCCTTCGCGGTATTGAACGAAGGAGTGCTCGATGCAGAATCCATTAGAACAGCCAATTCCGCCCATCCCTGAGGATACCGCCATTCACGAGCGGAACTTCCACCACTATACCGTCGAGATGTCGTTCCCCCGGGAGGAGGTCGCCTTTGCCATGGTGGACATCTGGGATACGGGCTTCGGGCCAGCTCCCCTGTCCCATCTCGGCTGGGAGGCGGAGTACAACGCGGGGAAGAGCTTTTGCGACAGGGCCGGCGAAATTGCGACGACCAGGATCCTGCCGATGATGGAGACCTGTCGGGAGGCAGGCCTGGCCGTCGTCCACATACCCACGAGGGATATCGCGGTCAAACACACGCAGTGGGAGGCGCTGGCCACTGAGGAGGAGAGGAACCCGCCCGCACCAGCACTGGGATCACCCCGGTCTTCCGACTGGCCCCCCGCCGACTGGGTCAAGGCCTGGCGCCAGGAGCACACACGTCTGTTCCGCACCGAGCCCTGGATCACCGATTACTACGCCCACGTCAGGCCGAACCAGAACATCCCCACGCCCCTTCGTCCCGTCGATGGCGACTGGGTCGTCTCCTCTGGCGATATGATGCATCGACTGCTGGCGGAGCGCGGCATCCGGGTTCTCTTCTACTGTGGCTTCGCCACGAACATGTGCCTGATCAACAAGCCCGGCGCGATCCTGGATATGCAAAACAGGGGCTACATGCCCATCGTCATCCGCGATGCCACAACGGGCACCGAGAACGCCGAGACCCTCGATGGGCTCCGGATCACCCACGCGATGATCGACCAGATCGAGATGCTGTACGGCTACAGCATCACTACGTCCGAGTTTCTCAGTACCCTCGAAGCCGGCGGCGACCTCGTCGTTCCCTGCCGGTACATACGTATGTACAAACCGATGGAGTGAGAACGCGTGCAGGACGAGGTCTACGCCATCCGAAACGCACGGCACGTCTACACCCTCCACAACTCGGACTGCATCTCGGGCATGCGGGACGGGCTCGAGCGTGGATCCGTGGACGTGGTCGTGACATCGCCCCCCTACAACCTCGGCACGTCCTACAAGGCCTACGACGACTCGGTCCCCCGCCGCGAGTACCTGGACTGGCTGGAGGAGTGGGTGTCCGTCGTCCGGGAGGTTCTGCACGACTCGGGTTCCCTCTTCCTGAACATCGGTGCAAAGCCGAGCGATCCCACCGTGCCCTTCGAGGTCCTTGCGCGGATGCAGAATCAT
Organism: Candidatus Latescibacterota bacterium; assembly: GCA_030746455.1. The sequence goes on along the minus strand of JASLMQ010001077.1, from coordinate 1,610 downwards.
CTGAGACTGCAGAACGTCATCCACTGGGTGAAATCGATCGCGATCGAGAAAGAGGCCGTCGGCAACTACCCCGGGATCACGGGCAACATCGCCGTGGGGCACTACAAGCCGATCAACAGCCCGAGGTTTTTGAGCGATTGTCACGAGTACATCTTCCACCTGACCAAGCAGGGCAATGTGGAGCTCGACCGGCTGGCCATCGGCGTCGAGTACCAGGACAAATCGAACATCGGCCGATGGAAGTCGGCAAGCCAGGATCGCCGGTGCCGCGGCAACGCCTGGTTCGTCCCCTACAAGACCATACGAAGCCGGGACAAGCAGCGGCCCCACCCCGCAACCTTCCCGGTCGAGATCCCCCGCATGTGTGCCCGGCTCCACGGTCTGGACCGAACGAAGACAGTGCTGGATCCCTTTCTCGGGATCGGTACGGCCGCGGTGGCCTGCGTGAACCTGAGCGTTGACTTCATTGGCTACGAAACGGACCGCGCCTATTTCCAGGAGGCCCGACGACGTCTCGATGAGGCCCTGGAGAACGGCAGCGCGGAGGTGGGACCTGCCGGGTCCGACGGCCAGCTGTACCTGACCTGATCCAACGCCGCCGCAGACGTGACCCACCACCAGCCGACCCATGAACCGGCGCAGCATGGACCCCAATCAGGAGTTGCCCCGATGGTACTGGAGAAGTTCTCACTCGAGGATCGCGTGGGCATCGTCACTGGAGGGGGTCGGGGACTCGGGAAGGTCTTCTGCCGCTCCTTCGCGGATGTCGGAGCGAACATCGTGGTCGCGGAGATCGACACGCAGACCGGGCCTGAGACGGCTGCCGAGCTCGAGGGTATGGGCCGTCAAGCGCTCTTCGTCGAAACCGACGTCACCGACCGGTCGAGCTGCTTCGAAACGGTCAGGAAGACCCTCGAAGCCTTCGGCCGGGTCGATTTTCTGATGAACAACGCCGGAATCGTGCATCAGGGAGAAGCGGAGAGCGTCTCCGAGGCGGACTGGCGGAAGGTCATCGACGTCGACCTCAACGGCGTCTTCTTCTGCTGCCAGGCCGTCGCAGAGCCGATGATCGAGCAGAAGTCCGGCAGCATCATCAACATCGCCTCGATGTCCGGCATCATCGTCAACTACCCCCAGAGCCAGGCGTCGTACAATGCCGCGAAGGCGGGCGTGGCTCATCTCACCAAATCTCTGGCATCGGAATGGGCGCAGCACCGGATCCGTGTCAACGCCATCTCTCCGGGCTACATGCGTACAGATATGACGGCCCCGATGATCGAGGACCCGGAGTATGGCGGACGCTGGCTCGCCGCCACCCCCATGGGACGTGCCGGTGAACCCGAGGAGCTGGGCCCGGTCGCCGTCTTCCTGGCTTCCGACGCGTCGAGCTTCGTCACCGGCGCCGACATCATCGCCGACGGTGGCTTCACGATCTGGTAAGGGAGGCGGAAGGCGGCAAGAGGGGAGCCTGCGCTGCCTTGGGTCCTGTTCTTTCCGCTTCCCGCTGAGACCAAACCATCAGCTATCAGCATTCAGCTGAACCGGCGCGTGGCGCAACATCGCGCGCCTGTGTGGAAGTCGCCTTCCGGCGCATCCATTGATCTGGTTCA
>JASLMQ010001076.1 GCA_030746455.1 Candidatus Latescibacterota bacterium | reverse complement strand
ACGAGGCGTTCACCGCTATGCGCGCGCGTGGTGCCCAGATCACCGACGTCGTGGTGCTGGTTGTTGCTGCGGACGACAACGTGATGCCCCAGACGGTGGAGGCGATCGACCACGCCCGTGCCGCCGGAGTTCCCATCGTGCTGGCGATCAACAAGATCGACCTGCCGACGGCGGACGTGGACAGGATCAGACGCCAGCTCTCTGAACAGAACATCCTGGTCGAATCCTACGGCGGGCAGGTCCAGGCCTGCGAGATCTCCGCCACGACCGGGCAGAACGTGAAGGACCTCATCGAGCTACTCGCGCTGGAAACGGACCTGCTGGAGCTAAGGGCGATCCCGGACAGGCGGGCCAAGGGAACCATCGTCGAGGCCCGGCTGGACAAGGGACGCGGCAATGTGGCCACGGTTCTCGTCCAGGACGGGACGCTGCGCGTGGGCGATCCCTTTGTCACCGGGATCTACAGCGGCCGCGTCCGTGCGATGCTCGACGAGCGCGGGCGTCCCGTGGAGGAGGCCGGTCCCGCGGTTCCCGTCCAGGTTCTGGGGCTGGACGGCCTCCCGCAGGCTGGCGACTCCTTCGTGGCCGTGGAAGAGGAGCGGCAGGCGCGCGACATCAGCCAGAAACGTCAGCAACTCCGCCGCGAGCAGGAGTTCCGCAGAGGCAAGCGCGTCAGCCTTGTCGACATCCACGACCATATCCAGGCCGGCAAGATCCAGGAGCTGCGTCTGGTTATCAAGGGGGATGTGGACGGATCGGTCGAGGCGTTGAGCGATTCCCTGGCGGGAATCCCGTCGGACGAGGTGCGCCTCAACGTGATACACCGGGGTGTGGGGGCCATTTCCGAATCGGACGTACTCCTTGCATCCGCTTCCGACGCGATCATCATCGGTTTCAGTGTGCGGCCCGACGCACGAGCGCGAGAGGTATCCGAGCAGGAGCAGGTGGACATCCGGCTCTACCGGGTGATCTACGAGGCGGTCGAGGACGTTCGCGCCGCCCTCTCGGGCCTGCTCCGGCCCGCCATCGAGGAGCAGATCACGGGCTCGGCGGAGGTCCGCGAGACCTTCAATGTGCCCAGAATGGGAACGGTGGCCGGTTGCTTTGTGGCCTCCGGAACGGTCTCGCGCAGCTCCGCGGTCCGCGTGCTTCGCGACAACGTGGTGGTCTACGAGGGTCAGATCGGGTCCTTGCGGCGCTTCAGGGACGATGTCCGCGAGGTCCAGTCCGGCTTCGAATGCGGAATCGGTGTCGAGAACTTCGGCGATGTGAAGGTCGGTGACGTGATCGAAGCCTACGAGCTTATCGAGACCGCCCGGACCCTGTAATCGATGACCATCGGTTTCTGCCGCCTGGAGCTCTACCTACCAGACAGCGGCTCGCTGAAGGCCAAGCGCAGTCTCCTGAAGAGCATGAGCGTTCGGATCCGGAACAAGTACAACGTTTCGGTGTCCGAGGTTGGAGACAACGATCTGTGGCAGAAGGCCTTGCTGGGCGTGGCCGTCGTGTCGAACGAGTCCCGGTTCGCCAACCAGGTGCTGTCCAAGGTCGTCGAAATGGTCCAGGCCGAAACCAGGATAGAGCTGCTTGACTATTCCCTGGAGATGCTCTGATGTGGCGCCCCGAGAGCGTGGGCCGGCAGATCCGGGAGATCGTGAGTGAACTGGTCCATCACCGGCTCAAGGATCCACGGCTGGGCTATGTCACGATCACCGATGTGGATGTGACACGAGACCTCAAGTCGGCCAAGATCTTCGTGAGCGTGATGGGCGACCCGGAGGCCCGGGATGATACCCTGGCCGTCCTGGTCAGCGCAACACCGTTCCTGCGCAGGGAGCTGGGCCAGCGAATCCGCCTCCGCCACACACCCGAGATCCAGTTTGAATACGACGATTCACTGGAGCGCGGAGCTCGGATCGACAAGATCCTGGACGATCTGAAGCCCTGAGCCCGTCGCAGAGCGGCGGGCGGATGGAGGAGCTCGGCCCTGGACGGACTGCTCCCGATCGACAAGCCGCAAGGCCCGACATCTCACGACGTGGTCGCTCGCGTGCGAAAGGTCCTCGGCGGGGCGAAGGTGGGGCATACGGGCACGCTGGATCCCTTGGCCACAGGCGTTCTGGTTTTGTGCATCGGCCGCGCAACCCGGCTCAGCCAGTTCCTGTCCGATCACGACAAGGAATACCGCGCGCGCATCCATCTTGGCGTCACCACCGACACCCTCGACGCGGCGGGCCGGGTTGTTGCCGAATCCAGCGACGTACCGCAAGAGCGCGAGCCGGTGTCAAGGGTAGTTGCGAAGTTCGTCGGCAAGATCGAACAGCGCCCGCCGATGTACTCGGCCCTGAAGGTATCGGGCCGGCGCCTGCACGAGCTGGCCCGTGCGGGGGTGCAGGTCGACAGGCAGGCCCGGCCGGTCCAGATTCACCGCATCGAGATCACGGCATTCGACCCGCCCGACCTGGATCTGCTGGTCTCGTGCTCGAAGGGAACTTACATACGGTCGCTGGCCGATGATGTCGGGCGAGAGTTGGGGTGTGGCGGTCACGTGTCTGCGTTGCGTCGAACGGCTGTGGGGCAGATCGGGCTAGATCAGTGCGTCGCCCTGGAGCACCTGGAGTCGGTCGCCTCGAAGGGGGGAGCGCACGAACACCTTCTGGATCCCAACGAGGGCCTGGCCCCCATGCCCGCCGTGACGCTCAGCGGCGGACATATCGACAGATTCTCGCACGGCAATCCGATCGATGGACTGTCGGGCTCGGAAGGACAGGCGGAGGACGCCTGGGTGCGCGCCGTGGGACCCCGGGGAACCCTCCTGGGCATCGGCCGTTGGACCGAATCCGGTGAGTTTCAGCCCGTTCGCGTCTACCGGACCCCTGAAGATCGGATGGCCGGATGATGCGTACCCTCTCCCTGGACACACCCGTATCGCTGCCCGCTCCCGTTGTGACGGTCGGTCAGTGTGATGGGGT
>JASLMQ010001075.1 GCA_030746455.1 Candidatus Latescibacterota bacterium | reverse complement strand
CCCCCCCATCTGCTCTACCCCTCCAGCTTGGTCTGGTCCATCGTCTGCCAGCTCCCGTCCTCGTCGGTGATCGTGATCTTCGCCGGGTACAGGAGCCCCCAGTCGCGTCGGCGCCTGTAGGAGTCGAGAAGAGCCGTAAGGCACGGCCGCACGGATCCGAGGTGTCGCTCCTTGCCGTTGACCAGGATCCGGACGTTGTTGAGGTCGCACATATCCGGGTGCAGCCAGAGGGTGAACCCGGTGGCGTTCACGGGAGAGACCTCGAGGACGCCGTCATCACGGCGCACGGCCTCCACGACGGCGGCGCGCACATTCTTGCGCTTGAGGGTGAGATGATACTCGTCCCAGTCGTCCGTGCAGTCGTCGCGGCATCCTGAGGAATGGATGATGTCGTACATGATCGTCTCGTCCCCCATCCCTTCCACGGTCACCCAGCGCAGGTGCGGAGCCGGATGGACATCGTGAAAGTCGATGTGCGAGTTGTGCGCCACCGCGGGGACATGCTGCCGCCGCCACTCGATCCACGGTGAGCACCCGCGAGGGGTCGCGGCGACAACGTGCGGGTAGAACGGGTCGCGCCGCTGGCCCTCAGCCCAGCGCAGCCACTCGTGGAAGACCGGTCTCCCCTGCGTGAATCCATGCCGTCCGGCGTGCTCCCGGTAGACGTTGTCGACCCCAAACTGGTCGAGCCGCATCTTGGCGAGTCGAGCGAACTCGATGTCCGTGCCGTGCCGTCGCCGGAACATTGCGGCGTCGTTGATCCCCTGCAGCATCCAGAGCGTCGTCCCCTTCAGGGACGGCCAGAAGGCGATGTCCCAGCTCGATCCCGAGGCCAGAACGCTCGCGAAGCGATCGGAGAACCGCTGCACCAGGTGCAGAGCCCCCATTCCGCCCATGGAGTGGCCCGCGAGGAACACCCGATCGGGATCGATACTGTAGGCCTGCTCCACCTCATCGATCACGTCCTCCAGGTACGCGTCGGCCTCGGGAACGTTCCAGGACGCGAAGCTCCGCTCGTTGTAGGGCGCGCAGGGCGTGCAGACGATGAAACCGCTTTCCTTGAACAGATCCGTGGCCCCATAGCTGTCGAAGACCTTGTTCCCCGCGTCGCGCGGCACGCTGTGTCCCCCGCCGTGGAGGAAGATCACGAGACCGTGCGAGCGCCCGTGATCGTACCCTTCGGGCACGTGGAGCGAGAACATCTCTCCGCCCTGTTCCCTGCCCCCTGGCTGTTTCACGTCCTTCCTGCGCTATAGTCCGTAGTGCGTGTTGATCTCGCTCTGGTAGGCCTCCGCCTCGCCCTTCAGCATCTCATCCAGCGTCACGGTCCGTCCGAGTGTCCCCGATTCGAGCACCGCGTAGCTCAGTGCCAGGTCGATTGTCCCCTCTTCGCCGCTCATCTTGAGGGGACGACCGTCTCGGATGCCCTCGAGCCAGTCCAGTTGTTCGAGGGCGAACGCATCCGTGATTCCCTCCGGCATCGTGCGGGCCTGGTGATCCGCGGGTGCGTCTTCAGCGTAGAGATCCATC
>JASLMQ010001074.1 GCA_030746455.1 Candidatus Latescibacterota bacterium | reverse complement strand
TTCAACCGTATGGGCCTCATCTGCCTCTGAGACCGCCCTGCGCATGCCCAAGGCAAGAGTCCACAGGAAAGCCGGATGCGGGAAAACCGCCCGTCCGGTTTGACGAGGGGGAGGGGCTACTCACCCCTCTCTACTCTACCGGACCTGCGCCGGTAGGGCCTCGAGAAGGACGATATCGGAGACCATCAGACGTCCACCCGGACCCAGCGCCCTGAAGGCCTCGGAGAAGACCCGGTGTTTGTTCGGGGACAGGTTGATGACGCAGTTGGATATGATGGCGTCGACCAGGCCATCCGCGACGGGCAGATTCTCGATCTCGCCCAGACGGAACTCCACGTTCCCGTAGCCCCCCTTCTCGGCGTTCGCCCGTGCCCTTTCGAGCATGTCGGGCGTCATGTCCACGCCGATCACGCGGCCTCTATCCCCGACCCGTTTCGCAGCCAGGAAGCAGTCGAATCCCGCACCCGAGCCGAGGTCCATCACGGTCTCGCCTTCCCGCAGTGATGCCAGCGCGACGGGGTTGCCGCACCCCAAACCCAGGTTGGCGCCCTCGGGCACCGCTTCCATCTCCTCAGCGCTGTAGCCGATCCGCTCGCTGAGCTCCTCAGCGGACGTCGGCCCTCCGCAGCAGGAGGTCACCGGGGTGCAGCACGACTCCCGCTCGCGCGCTATGCGTCCGTATCCTTCCCTTACCGTCCTCCGAATGTCTATCTTATCCATCTCCGTGCTCCTGAATGGTGTGCCCGGCTCCAAGTTCACTGCTCCCTTCTCTGTGGACTACACGTGAGACCACCACCGGAAACACATGCCTCCGGCAAATATACCCCAGTATCCCCCCCTGTCAACGAGGATACAGACGCAGAAGCCGAGGCGGACCAGGAGAGAATCCGCTTGAGAGTGGAGGAAGGATCGCGTAGACTGTCCGCATGGTTGCATCTGGAGGGAGGAGGGCGCCGACAGTGGTAGCTGAAAGAACAGATCAGCAGGTCTGCATCGTGACTGGCGCGGCGCGCGGTCTGGGGAAGTCCATCGCAGAGGCCTACGCCACCAGGGGTGCCGCCGTTGCGCTGGTGGATGTGCTTGACGATCTGGCAGCCGAGGCGGCGGGTGAGATCGAGGCGACGGGTGCGCGCGCGTTTCCGGTTGCTGCCGATATCACGGACCGTGATCAGGTGGACGCGATGGTCGAGACAGTGACCAGGGAGCTGGGCCCTCCTGACGTGCTCGTGAACAACGCGGCGACCTTCTCGGTGATCGCGCCGGTGTGGGAGGCCGATCCCGACCGATGGGTGCAGGACATCCGGGTGAACCTCTGCGGGACGTTTCTGGTTTGCCGCGCGGTGGTGAAGGGGATGGTGGCACGCAGGTCAGGCACCGTGGTCAACGTGGTGAGCTCGGGCGGGGTGAGCGACCCCCACGCCTACTCCACGAGCTACGCCGCGTCGAAGACGGCTGTGATGCGGCTGACGGAGGGGCTGGCCAAGGGGGCCGCTGAGCACAACGTGAAGGTCTTCGCCGTGGGACCGCCTGCAATCTGGACCGAGATGACCCGGTTCATCGCCACCGATCCCGGTGGGAGGAAGTGGCGGCCGGGATTCGACCGGATCTTCGAGGAGGGACGGGACACGCCGGCGGAGTCGGTGGCGACTTTCATCGCTGAGATGACGAGCGGGGTGGTCGACGAGTTGAGCGGTCGCTACTTCGAGGCACGGTGGGATCTGGAGGAGATGGCGGGCAGGCAGGACGAGATCCTGGAGAAGGATCTCTACACGTTGCGGATTCGGGGGAAATAGCGAAATCAGCGGTCAGCCTTCAGCCAAATCCAGGCTGCACCTCGGAAGCGCTATCGCGCTTTGCCCAAGCGCGTGGTTCTGCCGCAGATCGATAAGTCTGGTTCAGCTGACGGCTGTGCGCTCACAGCTGACCGCTAGGGAGTAGTGGAGCGAGGAGCGAAGAAAGAGGGCTCGGAGGAATGCATGAAGCTAACGGATGACCAAAGGGCGATTCTCAACGGCAGCCGCGGGCCGTACCTTGCGAAGTGTATGGGTTGGCTGGTCGACTGGGGTGAGGCGATGGGGGCAAGACGGTTGGTTCCGGTAGACAATACGCACCCTCTTCTCCCGGCCCCGAATCAGATGGCCCGCGGCGCGTCCGGAGAGACGATCGAGCAGTATATGGAGGATCTCGGACAGGCGTGCGACCATCCCACAGCGCCCGGATGCTATTGCACGGTGCACACGGCGTTCGTGACGCTGGACGAGCTGGGTGTGCCCGAGAACGATCCCGAGCAGGTCCGGATGCAGGCCGAACTGGGGGATCGAGCAGCGGAGGCGGGCTTCATCCCGACCTATACCTGCGCGCCCTATCTGGTGGGCAACGTGCCGGTCAATGGTGAGATCTGCGCGTGGACCGAATCGTCCGCCGTGGTCTACTGCAATTCGATCCTGGGAGCTCGGACGACGCGGCACGGCACGGAGAGCGCGATTGCAGCGTCGCTTCTGGGCGTGGTGCCCGAGTTCGGGGTGCTGATCGACGAGAACAGGAAGGGAACGCTTCGGGTGGTGGTGACGGCCGACCTGGCCCACCCGACCGATTGGGGGGCGCTGGGCTACTTCACCGGGCTACGCGCGGGCCTCGGCATTCCTGTGTTCGACGGCGCGCGACGGCCGTCGCAGGACGAGGCCAAGCAGCTCTGCGCCGCGCTGGCGACCTCCGGAGGGGTAACGATGTGTCACATCGCGGGGGTGACCCCCGAGGCGCCGTCGCTGGAGGCGGCGTTTCGTGGAGAGGCCCCGGAGGAGTCGGTGACCTTCGGGAACGAGGAGCTAAGGGACGCATATGCCTCGCTGCGGACGCATACGGGCGACGAGATCGATTCGGTGGTCTTGGGGTGTCCGCACGCGTCGATCCGGGAGATCGCGGGGATCGCCGCACTACTGAAGGGCAAGCGCGTGGCCGATGGGGTGCGGCTGTGGGTGAACGCGGCTCGGGGGACGAAGGGGAATGCGGATGCGATGGGTTACACGGAGGCGATCGAGGGGGCAGGGGGACGCATCCTGTGCGACACGTGTCCGACGAACATCCGGATCCCGGCGAAGCGGATCGTGACCCACGGGTTCAAGCAGGCACACTACGTGCGAGGCATGCTTGACGCGGAGGTGATTGTGGCGAAGACGGAGCCGTGTGTACGCGCCGCGGTAGCGGGGAGGTGGCTTGGCGATGGCTGACACGATCGAAATCAAGGCTCGCAAGGTCGTGAAGGGGTGCGCGGAGGGCGAGGCACTCGTCGCCGACGCCACGCTGTCGTTCTGGGGCGAGGTGGATGCGGTGACAGGAAAGGTGATCGCCGTGGGGCACCCGCTGGAGGGCGAATCGCTGCGGGGAAGGGTGCTCGTGATCCGGTCGACCAAGGGATCCTCCGGCACGCCGATGATCCTGAACCTCGCGAAGCTCGAGGGCAACGCGCCGGTGGCCTTCGTGAACGTGGAGGTGGACAGCCTCGCCGCGTTGGGATGCATCGTGAACGAGATCCCGATGGTGACCGATCTGGAGCGAGACCCCTTTGGGGTGATCGCGACAGGAGACAGGGTTTTCGTAGACGCCGACGCCGGCGTGGTACGCGTCGAGCGCGATGGATGATGCCGGAGCCAGGGATGGCCCGGTGTATCGCTGGTACGCGCAGGATCTCCGAGTGCCCTTGACTTCAGGCGCGGACCACGGGATATTTCCCCGCAGATCTTCCACGCCAGCGGAGCTGGCACAAATCGTGGCTCGGTCGTGCGACCAAGAACGGAGGGCGGCTATGAAGCGGATGCTGTTGGTTGGGACGGTTCTTCTGGCGTTGACAGCGCAGGCGTATGCTGGGGTGGGTGTGACCGTAAAGGCGGGCACGCTGGGCATCGGGGCTGAGGTGACGAAGTCGATCGTGCCGACCGTGAACGTGCGGGTGGGCGGTAGCTATTTCACGTACGGGTTCGACGGCACAGAGGGAGACGTAAGCTACGATCTGGATCTGAAGCTGAAGTCGTTCAACCTGCTGGTCGATTTCCATCCGATCCTGGGTCGGGGTCTGCGACTGAGCGCGGGCATGGTGCTCAACAGCAACGGTGTGGATATGGTCAGCCGTCCCACGGCGTCGTACGACATTGGTGGGACGACATATACGGCCACGGATGTGGGCACCATCCATGGCGCGGTGGACTTCAAGTCGTTCGCTCCGTACGTGGGCATCGGCTGGGGCAACGCCGCGGGCGGACGCTGGGGGATCGCGTTCGACCTGGGTCTTGCGCTGCAGGGCTCTCCACAGGTCGATCTGTCGGCCACGGGGCCCATTGCCAGTGACGCGCAGTTTCTGGCCGAGCTGAGGCAGGAGGAGTCACAGGTTCAGGACGACATTAGCGGGTTCAAGTACTACCCGGTGGTTTCGCTGGGGCTCAGCTTCAAGCTGTCGGCGATGTAGGAGGATCGATCGGTCTCGGGTTACCACAGTCCACTCGGCGTGCCTCTCCAGCTCCGTTTCCTGCACGGCAGGGTGCGCGGGGCAGCAGGCGTTTCGGCCTGGCACGGAAGGTACCCGGGCTCGTCCACTTGGGTCTACCTCTGGGGCAAATCTTCCCCGCGTGATCTTCGGGTCTTGCCTTGGAGGCACGGCTCAGATCCCTTCGTACAGAAGTCAGCGCCCGACTCGCTTCGTGCGAATCGGGCGCGATCTCGTTCGGATGAGTGGGGTCGGTCAGCTCCCCTTGAGGCCCTCCCGAATGCGGGCGATCTCGGTGAGCTCGTCCTCGGTGAGATCCGGGGCCTCGGAGGCCGCCGCATTTTCGAGCATGTGCGTGACGTCCTTCGATCCGGGGATGACGGTGGAGACCTCGGGGTGGGCGAGGACGAATTTGATGCAGCTCTGAGCGGTCGAGCGGGCCGGCTTCTCCAGGAACGCGAAGGCACTCGCGACGGCGGCGCGGGACTTCATGCTGTCCTGGGATTGGGTGCTGCGCCGATCGTTCTCGGAGAAGGCGGTTGCCTCGCTGACGCGTCCGGTGTAGAACCCCGCTCCCATGGCCCCGCGTGCGACGATGCCGATACCGGCCTCCGCTGCCGCAGGCAGGAGGGCGTCGGCCATGCCGGTGTCGGTGATGCTGATGGAGACCTGGTAGACGTCGATGAGGCCTATGTCGATCAGGCCCAGGCCCATTGCCGCGGGCCCGAGCGAGATGCCCACGAGACGCGACTTGCCTGCTGACTTGATGTCTTTGAGGGCCTGCAGGCATTCGCCCTTCTCGATGTCCTCGTCAGACGGTCCGTGGAGCAGGTAGACGTCCACGTGGTCCGTGTCCAGCCGCGTCAGGCTCTCGTCGATCTGGGCGAGGAGCCGCGCCCGCGAGAAGTCCTTCCAGTTCCGGTTGTCTGCCGTCCAGCCCTCGCCTCCCTTGGTCTCGATCACCCAGCGGTCGCGCTCGCCCTTGACCGCGCGGCCGACGACCTCCTCGCTATGCCCCGCTCCGTAGCCTGCCGCAGTGTCTATGAAGTTGATGCC
>JASLMQ010001073.1 GCA_030746455.1 Candidatus Latescibacterota bacterium | reverse complement strand
GACAGAGGCCTCCACCTCGACCTCCATGGGCACGAACTGGCTTATGACGAGATCGACGCCCGAACTCGTCTCGATTTCCAGGGCGACGGTGGTGTCGGCCCCGCATTCGGGCCCGGTCAGACGAGAGACCGATTTCACCAGTCCGGCGTTTGGCCTGTGGGCTTCGTATACCGTGCAGAAGGTCGAGATGCCCGCCTCGGGCTTGTGGCTGCGGACAATATAGGGCAGAGCCACGCCGAGGTCGGTGTTCAGGTGATCCCGCTGTCCCCAACCGTCCCCGATGGTGACCATCTCGGCCTGCTGACCGCAGTGGAAGGCCGAGAACCGGACGTCATCGGCCATTCGCCATTCGACGCTCCAGGTTCCGGGGCTGCACGCCGACTTGGTGTTTTCCAGATCGAGCTCGGAACAGGTGGTAGCCCCTTCGTGCAGGTCGATGCCTGCAACGGCGTAGTCGCTATTGGGGCCGTGATAGACAAGCTGCCGTGCGCCGTCAGCCTGCAGCCGAAAGATATCCAACACGTAGGAGTCGCCGGCGCCATGGTCGACCTGAACGACCGTGCGGCGGTAGATTCCGGCTCCGTCGTAGGCCCGAGATGAGGCCTCCATTACCTTCACACGATCGCCGGTATGGAAGAGATGGAAATACCCGCCGCGCCCCTCCGTCTTCTGCTCCTTGAGGTCCACCATGCCTGTGTTGTGGGCGAATCCACGCCGCGTCATGCCCGAATCGGGGTGATCCCAGAGGTAGCCGAGATCCGTTAGTAACTCCTGCCCGTCCTTCCAGTAGTAGAGATTGAGGCTGTCGCGGTGATGGTGTCCTCCCCAATGTGTTGCGCTGAGCAGTACCAGAGAGCGCTCTCCCCGCTCGCCCGTCCGTAGCTGGCCCAGACAAAGCACCGGAAAGAGATCATCTTCGAAATGCAGCGAGGGTGCCCCCTTGTGTTCCAGGCCTGGCTCCCGGAAGAACAGGGCAGCTTCATGATCGCCGTTGGCCAGATCCTCCCCGGCGTGTGCCTTGAGGAGCGCGAGGTACTGCAGATTGTCGGGATAGTTGGCGGCCAGGAGCTCGGCAAAGCGTGCTCCGATCTGGGCGGTCCGACGTGTATCGGCATATGGCGGATAGCACAGGTTCCCCTGGAGTCCCTCGAACATCCGCTGCCAGATCCGCTTGTACTGGCCGCCATACAGATCGAGGCCGTCGATCCGTTTGCCGTCCTCATCCACGTACCCGGGGGGGTCGGAGTAATCACGCAAGGCCTGCGGAAACGCGTAGATCCCGCCCAGGGCCATCAGAGCATAGCCGGGCGACTCAGGCGTGCAGCCGTCGGCCAGGAACCAGGTCTCCAGCGTGAGCGCCCAGCCCGCCAGTCCAAAGCGCACGAGGCCGGGGTGGCCCAGCGAAACGCCGACCAACCCCGCGGCGATCCGGTTGCCCACCGACTTGTTGTTGATGCGCTTCTCGCCAAT
>JASLMQ010001072.1 GCA_030746455.1 Candidatus Latescibacterota bacterium | reverse complement strand
GTGTCTCAGACACTATGATTGGCCGCCCATCGCTCAGGCCTCACGCTTCTGCTGACCATCGTGCTGCACGCCGCGCTCAGCTTGGCACATCTCACACTAAACGGGCGCCTCAGCGCCAAGTTCATGAATAGTCCAGGCTAGGTGCTTGTGATACGCACGTGAATGGGTTATCTATTGTGGGACGAATTATTTGAACATACCCAAGAGGAGGCAGAGGGACGATGGCCAAGCACGTGGGCATCCTTACGGCCGGGGGCGACAGCCCCGGCCTGAATGCCGCGATCCGTGGGATCGGGAAGGCCGTGGAAACCGCCTATGGTATGGAGGTTATCGGGTTCCGAGACGGCTTCCGGGGGTTGATGGAGAACCGAACGGTCCGACTGGGTGGGAGCTCGCTTTCGGGAATCCTCACACTGGGTGGCACCATCCTCGGCACCAGCCGCGACAAGCCCCACCGCATGTCGGTGGGCGGAAAGACGCTGGACATGACCGATGCGATGGCAGACACCTACAACCGTCATCACCTGGACGTGCTGGTCTGCCTTGGGGGCGGGGGCACCCAGAAGAACGCGTATCGACTCGCGAGGAAGGGCCTGAACGTCGTTACCTTGCCCAAGACGATCGACAACGACGTCGCCTGCACCGACATGACGTTTGGGTTCGACACGGCCCTGGGCATCGCCACCGAGGCGATCGACCGGCTCCACAGCACCGCGCACAGCCACCACCGGATCATCGTCGTGGAGGTGATGGGGCACAACACCGGCTGGCTCGCGCTGGGTGCCGGGGCCGCCGGAGGGGCGGACGTGATTCTGATCCCCGAGATCCAGTACGAGACCGAGAAGGTGGCAGAGGCGATCCGCCAGCGACGGCGCGAGGGTAAGAACTTCAGCATCGTTGCCGTGGCAGAGGGCGCGCTGTCGGTCAAGGAAGTCAAGGCCCTGCGCGCTGCGCATGATAGGAAGCGGAAAGCCACGAACAAAGCGGAAAAGCGGAAGGCAGCGGCGAAGCTCGACAAGCTCGAGGCAGACCGGTCCGGACACACGCTCCGGCTGTCTCAGCAGCTCGAGAAGCTCACCGGCCTGGAGTCGCGCCTGACCATTCTGGGCTACCTCCAGCGCGGCGGCACGCCCTCCGCGGCAGACCGGCTGCTTGCGACGCGTCTGGGGACGGCATGCGCCGGGCTGATCGATGAGGGCGTTTACGGGGTGATGGTGGCCGTTGAGGGCGAACGGACCGTACCGGTGCCGCTCGAGAAGGTTGTGGGCAAGGTGAAGACGGTGCCCGTGGACCATCCCTGGGTGGACAGCGCGCGGCGGGTGGGAGCAAGCTTTGGTGATTGAGGCGGGAAAATGCAAATTGTAAAATGAAAACTGAAAAATGTATACCTGGGCAGCGGAGGTGGGGCGCAGTTGAGTGGTAGGGAGAGAAGATCAGAGCGGGTGGGAGCAGATCCGAACACACAGAGCCAAGAGCGGAATCCGTGGGAGGGAAGGATGGACCTGGACTGGAGGGTGCTGGACCGATGGATGATGGGGGAGGCCTACACGGGGTCGAGCATCGAGGCCCACGCGGTGGAGCTGTGCGACAACATCGGTCCCAGGTGGTCCTCGTCGGAGGCGGAGCAGGAGGCGACGGCCTACATCCGGGGCCAGATGGAGGCCGAAGGGCTGGACAGGGCCGAACTGGAACCCTACGATCTGGAGACCTGGTCCTGGTCCAGGGCTGAGGCCCGCGCGGATCCCGGGGAGCAGGCGGTAGACGTGCTCCCGTTCAACCGATGCCCGACGACCTCGGCTATCGGGCCCATCGTGGACGTGGGATTCGGCACGGAACGAGAGGTCGAAGAGGCGGGAGCATCTGTGCTGGACGGAGCGATTGCCCTTATGCAGCTTGGTCTTGAGCCCTTCACCACCCCTGTCCCTCACGCCTATCGACTCCAGTCGTTGGCGAAGAGGGGCGCGGTTGCCGCCGTGGTGATCGAGAAGAAGGTGGGACGCCGGATGGAGTACCACAGCGCAAGCGACTGGCGGGATTCTGGCCTTCGGGAGCATCCTTTGCCGACCGTTGTTACACCCCTGGAGCATGGCCTGATGCTCCGTAGGTTCTCCCAGGAGGGGAGGCTGTTGCATCTGGAGGTGGAGAGCGAATTGCAGACGGCACCGTCGGCCAATGTGGTGGGTGAGATCGAGGGCGTTGACTGGCCCAATGAGAACCTGCTCCTGGGAGCGCACCACGACACGGTGTACGGCTCTCCTGGTGGAAACGACAACGCCTCGGGGACGATCGCGGTGATGGAGACCTCCCGGGTGCTTGCGCGGCTGCGGGAGGAGACGGGGGTTGGGCCGGGCAGGTCGATCCGTTTCGTGACCTTCAGCGCCGAGGAGCAGAAGCTCCAGGGCGCGTCGGCCTATGTGGAGCGTCACCAAGGGGGAGAGACGCCTCCCAGGCTCGCGATCAACCTGGACGAGCTGTCCACGGGGTCGATGAAGGGGATCGTGCTTGGATTTCCCCATTTGAGAACGCTTGTGCAGAGGCAGCTCGACGATATGAACGAGGGACTGACGTGTCACGTGATGGCGCAGCTTGACGCCAGCTCGGACCACTTCCCGTTCATCAGGGCAGGAATCGATGCCGCACACCTGTGGCGGTGGCGTTTCCACGGTCGGCACGCGAGCTCAGATTTCCACCACGAGGCGGGGGATACCTCGGACAAGATCGTCGTGCGGGAGCTGAAGGAGTACGTGGGACTCCTCGCGCGACTCCTGCTTCGGCTCTCGCACGTGCCGCCAGAGGAGTGGCCCGAGAACAGGGTGACAGTGGAGGAGGTCCAAGCGCGGCTAGAAGCCGAGAGGGGGGAGGTGGTCAGGGTCTATTGAGTCAGACGTGAGAAGTCAGACACTTCGGTACGGCGGCTGCGCCGCCTACTCAGTGCAGGCGTGAGACGACAGGAGCCGGTTGGGGGCGATTGGCAATATCTCTGATGAAAAGAACGATGCCCGGGGAGAGGGGGTCCATCCCCGGGCATCATTGTGTACAGAGAACGCCCACAGCGGCCGGCTCAGGATGGAGGTGGGGGGCCGTCGGAGCACATCACCCGGTTCCGTCCCGCGTTCTTGGCCGCATAAAGCCTCCGGTCGACCGTGGCGATCATGCCTTCCACATCCTTAGCCCCGTTGTCTTCCGGGTGGGTCGCCACCCCGGCGCTGATGGTGATTCGAACGGGGTGTGTGTCTTCCGCGAATACGTGAGCCGCCACCTTCTCGCGGAACCGCTCTCCAAAAACGCACGCACCCTTCTTCTCCGCGTGGACCAGGATGACGAGGAACTCCTCCCCACCGTAGCGTACGAGGGCGTCCTCCTGACGGCACTGATCGTGGGCCAGGCCGGCAATCTCACGGAGCACGATGTCTCCCACCTGGTGGCCGTGGTTGTCGTTGACATCCTTGAAGTGATCGATGTCGAACATCAGGCACGAAACCGGCTCGCGGTGTCGGGCCGACTCCGCGAGCCGGGCCTGGAGGAGCCTGTCGAGGGCTCGCCGGTTGTAGGCGTCGGTGAGGGGATCGGTGAGCGAGAGCTGCGACAGCCGGGCGTATTCCGAGTAGATATCATCCCCTCGCTGCTTGATTCGCAGGAGGGTGCGCACGCGCGCCGCCAGCTCTTCCGGATGCACGGGCTTGACGAGGTAGTCGATGGCCCCCATGTCCAGCCCACGCACCTTGGCCTCCAGATCGTCCGTTGCGGAGAGCAGTACGATGAGAACGAACTGCTGCTCGTCGTGACGACGCACTGCCTCCAGGACCTCATAGCCATCCTTGCCGGGCAGGTTCAGATCCAGGATGAGCAGGTCGGCGGAGTTCGTGTCCAGGAACTCCAGCGCGCCTTCCGCGTCGGGTGTGGCCTCGACCGAGCACGATTCGTCCCGCAGGGCATTTCGAACGAAGGTGAGGTGTGCGGGATCGTCATCGACGACGAGGATCGTGGGCATAAAGATTCTCCGGAGGAGCGCGTCTACCTCAGGCTCTTGCTGAGTGAGTATAGGACCACACCACTGGACCTGTCAAGCGACGAGGTCTGCGCACACCACGTCCTGAAGCCCGAACGACTGCTAGAGCGGACGAGGCGCGGTCCATCCCTCCGGAAACGTGTCGTCAAAGCGTTGTAGGACCTGTGCTGGAGACGCCGTTCCGGTGGTGCCGACCTGCTGAACAGTGATCGAGGAGACAAGGACGCCGGCGAGTGCCGCCGACTCGGGGGACGCGCCGGCACAGAGCGCGGAAGTGACCCCCGCCGACACGCTGTCACCCGCCCCCACGATATCCAGTGGACCGGGGACCGGAATACCGGGGATGTGTTGCGCCGAACCGCCCGACGCCAGGAGGATTCCTTCAGGACCCAGGGTGATGTAAACCGGCCGACCGATGCGACGGGAAAAAGAACGGCCGCAGGTCCCGAGCTTCTCCAGATCCACAGGACCGTCGTCGTCGGGCAGCTCCGCGCGCACGGCCTCCTCCTGGTTGACCTTGACGATGGTGCCGTCGAACTCGCCGATACGGGCCCGGGAGTCGGCGAACAGGACGCGCTCGGGATTCGCCCGGCCAAGACGGGCGAGCTCCTCGCGCACCCTGTCGGTGATCACGCCGCAGTTGCGCTCCTGGACCTGGTCGAGTGCGATCACCCCGTGAACCTCGTCGATGGCCTCACGAAGCACTTCGATGAGGTGGGCCTCGATGTTCCCAGACGTCGGTGTGCGGTTCTTGACGTCGAGACGCTCCAGCTCGGCGCCCGTTGACTTCAGGATCGGTTTGGTGTAGGTGGGCGTGGCGCGCTCCGGGACCTCGAGGAGGACCGAGGTGTCCACGCCGGTGGCACGGAGCCCCGCCACCAGGTCGTATCCGTGGCCGTCGCTGCCAATGACGCCCAGGGCTCGCACGCGTCCCACACCCAGCGCGCAGAGATTGGAGGTGACGGTTCCCGCCGCGCCGGGGCTGTTGCGGATCTTGGTGACCTGTCGGGCCTCCAGGCCGGTCTCGAGGGACGTTTCAGCCAGGTCGGGATCCAGGATGAGATACCGGTCCAGGAAGAAGTCGCCGACGACGAGGACCGTGAGATCGGCGAACTGAGCGAGGAGCGACTGGAGATCGCTGTGAGTCATATGAGTCTACCCGGCACTGGAAGTCCGATCGACTAAGAGGCTGCGGAGTGCGGGGAGTGTCTCTGTGTGGTCTCCCCTGATGTAGAAGCCCTCACCGCCGTCGCGGACCGTCCGGACCAGGATCGTCTTGAATGGGCGATAGTAATATCGTGGATCGGACCTGGGGGCCTCGGATTCAAGGTCGTCGCCCAGGTCGATGAGATCGAATACGGCCGTGGTGAAGCGGGCGATCTGTCGACCCTCTCGGACGGCCACATTACGGACCATGGACAGGGCCTTGAGGTAGACCTCCGGGCCCATCACGGCGGTTCCGTAGTTGAGGAGCACGCCGCCCTCCAGATCCGATACGGATTGGGTGAACACCAGGAAATCGGTGTAGGACGCCGCCCCAACCGCGGCGCCGTCGCAATTGGGATGCTCGTGGATGATGTCCGAGCCGATGCCGACGTGGACCGTTGCGGGGATCCCCAGCCGGGCCGCCGCGGCGTAGATGCTGACGTCCGTGTGGGCTAAATCTCCATCCAGGACCGCGCTGCCGACGGCCTCGCCCAGGCCGATGCCCCGGCGGACGGCCGATGCTGCGATGGTGTTGATTTCGCCCGTCTCCTCCCACAGGCCGAACTCGCCGGAGCGGATGTAGTCGGCCACGCTCTCGGTGGTGGCTCCGATCAGGGCCAGCTCGTAGTCGTGTATGGCGCAGGCCCCGTTGCCCGCCACGTGGGTGACGAGGCCACGCTCCATCAGGTCGATCACAAGGCGCGAGAGGCCGACCTTGATGACGTGGGCCCCCATCATCAGGATGACGGGACGCCCGTTGCGCCGGGCGTCGACGACCCGATCGGCGACGATCGATAGGTCCGGGTGCTCGAAGGCCGGTGTGCTACCATCCGGTTCCAGGACCTCCTCCAGGACCATGTCGTGCCGGCGCTCGGAAAGAGGGCGGAGCTTCAGGCGGGACCGATCGAAGAGAGGAAAGGGCATTTGGCGGTCCATTTCTGGTGTCTGGATGACAACGTGGAAGGTCGAACGGATGCAGAGTCTCAGGAATCGCAGAGATATGCGATGAGCTGCTCCTGCTCGCGGTACTCGGGGATGATCACATCGGCTCCCGCCCGGATCAGCCGATCCCGCTTCCAGGCATCGACGCCCTCACGACGCTTCTCGTCGGATGCGACGCCTACAGCGATTCCCCCCACGGCCTTTACGTTCTCGATCTCGACGTAGCCGTCGCCGAATCCCAGAAGCTCATCGCCGTTCAGGCCGTGCTCCCGCAGGATGTCCTGGATGACCATGGCCTTGGAGAAGCTCTCGTGCCGGTCCAGGGCGCCGAAGATCCGTCCGGCGAAGAACCGGTCGATCCCGAGGAGCCGGGCCTCATTCCGGACGTAGGCGATGTCGGTGCCGCTGGCGAGATAGAGCGCGAATCCCCGGTCCGAGAGGTGCTCGAGAAGCGCCACCGTACCCGGGAGCGTGAGGGCCTCCGGCGCCATGGACCCGGCCGCCAGACCCTCC
>JASLMQ010001071.1 GCA_030746455.1 Candidatus Latescibacterota bacterium | reverse complement strand
AGAAGTACTCACCACAGAGTCCACCGAGAACACAGAGAAGGGCGGGGGAATCAGGGTAGAGACGAAGAGGAAGCATTGATAATTATCGGACACGCTCAAGTGGGATCCCCGCCTTGGCAAGGTGGGCAAGCAGAGAGGAAGTCCGTTGGAAAGCATTGATAAATGGTGGACGGAGCTCAGGGGAATGTCCGTGGCTCCGGGAGGCGGGACAGCAGAAAGCGAGGCCGGTTCTGACTCCGGCTGAGAGCTGACTGCTGAAAGCTGAAGGCTGCACTCGGACCTCCCCAGACAAGGACAGAATACACAATGGATCGGCTAGAATGCGTGCGGGGCGTTGTGGACGGGATCCTGGCCGGGCAGGAAGACATGAGCCGGAGGCGGGCGGGGTTCGTGCACCTCTACGGGGTGTCGACAGTATGCGTGCTGCTGGCGATCAAACGGGGGCTGAATCCGGAGGTTGCCGGCGTGGCCGGGATGCTGCACGATGTCGCGACGTATGAGAGCGGGAGCTCGAAGGAGCACGCCGCGCGGGGGTCGGTGAGAGCGGGAGAGATCCTGGCGGAGATCGGCCGATTCGCCGCGGAGGAGATCACGGAGATCTCGGAGGCCATCTCAACGCACAGCACCAAGGTCGAGGACCACGGGCCGATGGCAGAGCTGCTCAAGGACGCCGATGTCCTGCAGCCGTACCTCTACGATCCGGCCGTGGAGCTGTCGGAGGAGAGGAAGAGGCGGTTGGAGGCGATGATGGGGGAGTTAAGGTTGACGAGACATGGTGGCGCATAGGGCAGGTATCTGGGGATCGAGCGCATATCTTGATTCCCTGTGTCCAGAAGAAGCGCGCTTTTAAATACCTGTTTCGCCCAATATATTGATATTTTCGAGCAATATTCAGCAATAACTAATCTCCTGCCTTTCTCAGTAGGGGTGGCGGCTGGCACACGATTTCGACCGCTTCTCCCGTGTCCGGGTGGGTAAACCGAACCTTGTGGGCGTGGAGATGGTAGCCGCAGTCGCCTGGCAGCGGGAGACGGCCTACTGAAGGTGGGGGAAGCGGGAGGCCGCCGAACCCGTAGAGCGGATCGCCAACGAGGGGATGGCCCGCGGCGGCCAGGTGAATGCGGATCTGGTGGGGACGGCCGGTGAGGATGCGGACGCTCAGAAGGGCGCGGTCGTTGTCGCGGTCGCGATGGAGCACGCGGCAGACCGAGTGCGAGGGCCGTCCGTCCGGCGCGGCGGCGTGGAGGGTGCCGATCCGGGGATAGGGGACGCGGCCGATCGGGGTCTCGACATCGAAGCGATCTGGCATGTCGGTGCCGCACGCCAGGGCGCGGTAGACCTTTTCGATGCGGCCGGTGAGCAGGTCTTCCGACAGGGACCGGCCGGCCTCGGCAGTGCGGGCG
Source organism: Candidatus Latescibacterota bacterium (assembly GCA_030746455.1). Next base: position 928 of record JASLMQ010001071.1, on the reverse strand, counting down.
AAGAGCACGATGCCCGAGGTGGCGCGGCCGATGCGGTGGACGGGGGCCGGGAGCGGATCGTCGCCGTAGCGGCTCCGAACAAAGGCCAGCAAGGTGTTCTCGAGATGGTTGCCTCCGGGCAGCACGGGCAGGCCCGAGGGCTTGGCCACGGCCAGTACGGCATCGTCCTCGTGGAGCACGGCGAACGGCCCCGGCACATCGGGCTCCTGCCAAGAGGGTCGGCTATAGGTGAGGCGCTGACCGCGAGAAAGGACCGCGTCGGGCGACGTGGGGGCGCCGTCCAGGCGCACAATGCCCAGCGAGATGCGCTCGGACCACGTCTCCCGGGTCGAATGGGGATACCGGCTGGTGTAGAAGCCGAGGACCGTTTCGCCCTCGGATCGGGCGTCGATGCGGTTGGCGTAGGTCCAGCCGTGATTGGTGTGGTTGATCCGATATCTGGGCATCTTCGTAAGCAAACCTAGAATAACGAACATCGAATAGGCAATATCGAATGAAGAAGGAGAAGGTGCTACTTCGGCATTCGGAGTTGACTGTTCGACATTCGACATTCGTCTTTCGAGTGGCCGCCCGAGCCCCGGACCTCGGTCATCCCATCAGGCACGCCACCAATATAAGGAATCGCGGAGCGTGGTGCGCGGGAAGCCGGCCGCCTTCTTGACATGCCGGACGGGTTGTCCTATTTTTGGCGCGACCGTTGCAGATTGCCTGTGTCCGCGCGGAAATCGATCGTTCGTCCAGCGCACGGGAGACCCATTCGACGATGTTCCGAGGTGCATTCAGGGAAGTCGTGCTGTTCGCGGCCTGTGCCGTCTTCACCGGTACGGTGGGGCTGATCCTGCTCGACATGGTGATTATGCCCCACCTGGTCCGGAGGCACATCCAGGTGGAGGTCCCCGATATCGTGGATCTCACCCCGGGGCAGGCG
>JASLMQ010001070.1 GCA_030746455.1 Candidatus Latescibacterota bacterium | reverse complement strand
GAATGGTCCACGGGGAGCCCGCTGCAGGAAGGAGGTCGTCATGGGAGTGAACCTGCGAAAACTGGCCTTGAGGCTGAAGGTGATCGAGATTCTGGAGCGCTACCATCGGGCCAAGCGGCAGCTCTACATATTGAGGCAGTGGAAGCGGTCGCTCATCCACCCCAACTGATCGAGAAACGCCCGCCCCGGAGACGCTGCGCCCGTGCCCTCGAGGGCCGCGGGCGCTTGTGGTTTCCGGCCTTCATGCCGCGGTTCAGCGCCCCATTTGGGTTGCCCTTCCGCTGTGGATTCGTTAGATTTCGCACCTCTCATGAGCGACCACCCTCCCGGATTCCAGCGGGCTTACGCCACGCTTCTGGCCGCCTTCGGCCCCCAGGGCTGGTGGCCAGCCGATTCCCCGTTCGAGGTGATGGTGGGGGCCATACTCACGCAGAACACGGCGTGGACGAACGTGGAGCGGGCGATCGAGAGGCTGAAGGAATCGGGCAGATTCACGCCGGTCGGGCTGCTGGAGATACCCGACAGCGAGATGGCGGGGATGATCCGTTCCTCGGGCTATTTCCGGCTGAAGACGCGCCGGCTCAAGGCCTTTCTGGACACCTTCGTCGGATGCTACGGGGGAGACGTAGGTCGGATGAGGGCGCGGCCGCTTGCTCTGCTGCGGTCGCAGCTGCTCGGGATCCACGGCGTGGGGCCCGAAACGGCCGACTGCATCCTGCTGTATGCGCTGGACAAGCCGAGCTTTGTGGTCGATGCATATACTCGCCGCGCCTTCGGCCGATTGGGGCTTGTGGATGCCGGGGCCGACTACCACGACATCCAGGCGCGGTTCACAGAGCACCTGAGCCCCGAAGTGGGCATCTATCAGGAGTACCACGCCCTGATCGTGGCGTTGGGCAAGGACATCTGTCGGCCGAAGCCCAGGTGTGATCGCTGCCCACTCGCCGCTGGCTGCCCCGCCTCGTCCGCCAATCAGGAAGACGAGGCCGGCGCACGGCTGTCCTGAATCGAGGACCGAAATGGCCAGATTCACCCTTTGTTTCAACACGAGCACGATCCGACCTGCGGCCCTGATGGACAAGATCCGCGCCGCCGGCGAGGCCGGGTACCAGGCCATCGAGTTGTGGAACGACGATCTGACGGCGTTCGAGGTCTCGGGAAGAAGCCTGTCGGAGGTCCGCCGGGCGCTTGGCGACTACGGGATGCGTGTTCCCGACGTGGTCCACCTGCCGGGCTGGATGGACGCGGAGGAGTCGAGTTACAGGACCGACGTGCTGGGAGAGGCAAGACGCCGGATGGAGCAGGGGGCGGCCGTAGGGGCGTCTCGCATCATCGTGGGCCCCGCCCACGGACGGGTGGACCTGAACCTGGCCGCGGAACGGTACTGCGAGCTGATGGCCCTAGGGCATGAGATCGGCTGCCTTCCGTCGCTCGAGTTCCTGGGTTTCGTGGACCAGGTGAACAACGTGGATACCCTGATGGAGATCGTGGGGAAGGCGGGGCACCCCAGCACGACGGTGGTGATGGACGCGTTCCATATCTACCGAGGTGGTGGCCAAGAGGAGGATGTCCTCAAGGTTCCGGGAGATCAGATCTCCATCTTCCACATCGACGATGTGCCCCGAACGAGCAAGCCGAGACGGCTCTTGACCGACGCGGACCGGGTCTACCCGGGTGACGGGATTCTGGACCTCAAGGGGATGCTGGACTTGCTGCGGGAGCAGGGCTATTCCGGACCCGTTTCGCTGGAGCTCTTCAACGGCCGGCTCTGGAAGGAGGATCCGTTCGAGGTTGCACGCAGAGGCGCGGAAAAGGTCCGACCCCTGATCGAGTAGGGGACGGGAGCCGGACGGGTCTGCCAGAGGACGGGTGTGAGGCCCCGGCCTCCACGCGTGGGAGGACCCGGTCGGAGGGCGAAGAGACCTATGGGCATCACTATCGGGTCGGTCGAGATGGGGGGCCA
>JASLMQ010001069.1 GCA_030746455.1 Candidatus Latescibacterota bacterium | reverse complement strand
AGACAGCACCGGCTGAGTGCCAGCATTGGGCCGCACCCGGTAGTGAGCGAAAAACCGCGGGCCCCGGGCGGGTTCGCCCTGGGCCAATCCCAGGAAGAGGGGGTGGCTTGGGAAGGGGACCCGAAGGGTGTGGTGGGTCTCCGTGCGCCGCGGTGTACCCACCACCCCGTTGAGTGAGGAGGGCAGCAGGGCCGGGAGCAGATGGGTGTTGTAGTGCCGCACGTCCGTCCTGTCCCCCAGGCAGATCATCAGACCCGCACCCGCCGACACGCGCCGTTTGAGCGCCGTCAGCTGCCCGCGCGCAAGCGAGGCCACGTTGCACAGGAAGACCACGTCGACCTCGGCGATCGACTCCGTGGTGAGGTCCCGGGGCCTCAAACGGCTCCAGGACACCGTACCGCGCGCGTCGGCAGCGGCACTGAGCGCCCTTTCGATGTAGTAGGTCTCTTCAGACGAGTCGCCGACCAGCAGCGCACTCACCTGCTCGGGAATGGAAAGAACCGAGGTGTAGACGTTGTCCGCGGCGAGATCGTCACCGCCCAGTTCCAGGCGAAGCGGAACGAGTCCTGTCGACTCCGGAGTGAACCGGACGTAGAACCGTCCGGTATCTCGGCCCCGCACGCTTGCCAGGTGCTGGGCGATCCGCCTGCCTCCCAGGTAGACCTGAAGTGGGACTTCGGCCTTCGGGATCTCGCCATGGTTGGCCAGCTCGACCTCCAGCGTGCCCGCGCTCCCCGTAGCGAGCATCTGTCCCACCGGACGGGCCCCGTTGATGCCCAGGTTGTCGACCTGTTCGGGGCGACTCGACACCAGATAGATCGACAGCCCCTCCAGACTCGACAGGGTGTCCGGGAGAGACGCCCAGCCGTTGCGTGCGAAATCCGAAAACACGTAGAGCTCACGGTTGAGGGTCCCGGTCTGGGCAAGGGTCTCGATAGCAGCCTCCAGACCGGCTTGGAAGTCCGTTCCCCGGTAGGTGGGCTCCAGCCCCTCGCTCCTGGCCTTCAGGCCGGAGGCGTCCGCCGCCTCGAGGGAAACAGCCCGATCATCCACCAGGACCACGCGAACCAGGTCTCTGGGATCAAAGAGATCCAGGGCCCGCCCCAAGGCCCGGGCCGAGCGCTCGTAGAGACTGCCGTCAGGCGTACGGTGGCGCATACTCGTGGAGCGGTCCAGAAGCAGCACGGCTGTCGACCGCACCGTGCCGCCGGCACGGCCGGCCCCCACACCCATCAGAGCGGGTCGCGCGAACGCAAGGACGAGGAGGACGATCAGAAGCGTCCGCAGTAGCAGCAGAAGAATCTGCCTGAGCTTGATGCGACGCAGGCGATCGTACTGGAGGGTCTGGAGCAGGGCCACGTTGCTGAAGGGCACAGTGAGGGCACGCCGACGGTTGAGCAGGTGGATTGCGAGCGGAAGCAGCGCCGCCCAGAGCCCGTGAAGCACCGATGGATTTGAGAAGCTCAGCCCGAACATGATTCTACCGTCGCGGAGATATAAAAAAACGCCCCGCCCTCTCCCATCGAAGGCAGGTAGCCTGGCTCCCCGCGCGCGATCCCTGCCGCGGCGGGGCGATCCGACCCACTCCTGATCCTACAGATGAAGCTTCTCCTCTTCCTCCACAATGGAGATCGCCTCATCGTTGTCCTTCGCGGCGATCAGCCTCTGGCGGAACTCCTCGACCTTGAGAAGCCTGGAGATCCGCGCCAAGGCCTTGATATGAGGACCCGATACGTCCATCGGAGATACGAGCAGGAAGAAGATGAAGGTCGGCTTGCCGTCGAGCGCGTCGAAGTCGACGCCCTCCTCCTTGATGCCCAGAACGCCGCCCAGCTCGGTCACGTATTCCGACTTGCCGTGAGGAATGGCGATACCGTGGCCGATCCCCGTGCTCATAATCTCTTCCCGCTGTAGAACGGCCTCCATCACCCTGTCGCGGTCGGTGATCTTCCCCTCGTCCACCGTGGCCACCAGCTCCTCGAGGATCTCGCGCTTGTTCTGACCCTTCAAGCCGACGAGAACCGACTTTCCCGACAGGATCTCCATCAACGTCATCGTATTCTCCGGGTCGGA
>JASLMQ010001068.1 GCA_030746455.1 Candidatus Latescibacterota bacterium | reverse complement strand
CCGGACATTTTTTGCCTGGACCCAGCCCTGATTGAAAAAGCCATCACCCCGAGGACGAGGGCAATCATCGTGGTTCACCTGTTCGGTCACCCGGCGGATATAGACGAGATTATGGTAGTTGCCAAGAAACGTAATCTAAAGGTTATTGAGGACTGCGCCCAAGCCCCGGGAGCAACTTACCAAGGTAGGCATATGGGTACCATTGGCGACTGCGGCATCTTCTCCTTCACGGAAAGCAAGAACATCATGACCGGCGAGGGGGGCATGCTCATCACCAACGACGAGGAAATCGCCCATACTGCCCAAATGGTGAGAAACCATGGTGAGGTTATTGTGGAGAGTCAGGGAAAGCGAACCTACCGGCCGGAGATTATCGGCTGGAACTACCGGATGACCGAGATGCAGTCGGCGATCGGCCTGGCCGAGCTGGCGCGCATGGACGACTGGAACATGCCGACCCGCAAACGGAACGGGGCCATTGTGAGGGATGCGCTGAAGGGCCTGCCCCAGGTGAAGTATGTGCCCGTCGATACAGAGGAACGCAGGAACGGCTGGTATACCATGGCCTACAGCCTGGACATCGAGAACATGACGTGCGACATCATGCAGTTCGTCCAGGCCTGCTGCGAGGAAGGCGCGCCCGTGTGGAAGGTCTTCTGGCCGCAGTGCCACACGGAGCGGGCCTTCCGCGAGCATACCTCGTTCGGCGCTTCGGGATTCCCGTTCAAAAGCAGCGAATACACCGATCCCAAGAGTTCGGACTACAGCAACGTCGACGTGCCCAACGCGCTCTGGCACGAGACGCACACCTTCACGTGCTTCCCGTTCCCGTCGTATTCCGAGGACGATATGCACCAGGTCGCGAACGCCGTGGTGAAGGTGATCGAGGCGTATTCGAAATAGGGATGGTAGAAGGGCGTTCTCCCGCCCTCCTTCGCTCCTGCCGGAGCTTCGGAAGGGCAGGCAGAGCCGCAGAGCTCGCAGAGAAAGACAGAGACCGAGAGGAGGGCTGGAGCGCGCAATGTCGCCACTCAAAGTTGGGGTCGCCCAGGTGGACTTCACGCCGGAGGCCGGTCTGCCACTGCTGGGCAACCTCCGTGACGACTACGCGTCGCAGGGCGTTCACGACCCCCTGATGGCCAAGGCGATCGTGATCGCCGACGCCTCGGGGTCCAAGGCAGCCCTGATGGCGATGGACATCTGTGCGCTCACGCGCGATCAGGTGGCGATGATGCGGAGGGCCATCGCGGCGCGGTGCGACATCCCGGCGGGCCACATCCTGATTTCGGCAACGCACACCCACTCGGGACCTTCGACGTGCCGGATCTACACCATGCCCAAGTCGGACGACGCCGATATCGAGGCGTTCCTGACCACGGCCTCCGAAGCGGCTGTGATGGCGAACGCGGATCTGGCTGATGGCGACCTGCAGATCGGGTACGCGCACGAGGATCGGATCTCGTTCTATCGCAGGATCCGATGCACCGACGGCCAGTGCCGGATGAACTGGGAGACCATCGGCCCGGATCTGGATGCCGGCCCGTATGGCGAGATCGACCCTCAGGTTGCGGCACTTGCGGTTCAGAGGGCCGATGGGCTTGCCGCCGTGATGGTGAACTTCGGATTGCACCCGGCCATTCTGGACTACGAGAACCAGCTTTACTCCGCCGACTACCCCGGTGTGCTCGCCCAAGAGATGGAGCGGTCACTGGGCCCCGGTCTGGTGACGGCGTTCTTCAACGGGTGCTGCGGCAATGTCAACCACATCGACCATCGGGCCTCCGAGGTAGCCCGCAGGGGCCACGATATGGTTCACCACGTGGGCGGTCTGCTGGCAGAGTCCGTCACACGCCCCGCTGGGGACGCGACCTCTGCGCCGGGCGACGGGGTGCGGGTGTCCAGGCGCGGTGTTCCACTGAAACGGATGCCGATCAGTCGGGAGACCTACGACTGGTCGCTCGAGGCGGTGAAGCGTCTGGAGACCGATCCGCCCGATGGACCGGAGGACGGTCTGCCCCCGGAATACGCGGCTCCGACGTGGATCGAGATGTACGAACGACAGGATGAGGATGACGTTGCGGAGGTGATGGCCATCCGGGTGGGGTCCCTGGGCGTCGTGGGGCTGCCGGGCGAGGTTTTCACGGAGTTCGGGCGCCGGATCAAGGCGGAGTCGCCCGCCGAGCACACCATGGTGATCGAGCTGGCCAATGACGCGATCGGGTACCTTCCCACGCTGGAGGCGTTCGACCAGGGCGGGTATGAGGTGACGCCTGGGGCCACCCTATGCGAACGGGATGCGGGCGAGCGTCTGACCGAGGCGGCCCTGGAGCAGCTCGGGGCGCTCTTCAACGGATAGGAGGTCTGCGATATGGCCGACACAGTCAGATGGGGTGTGGTCGGGTCGGGGGGCGTTGCCCGTCGACGTACCATTCCGGAAGGCATTATGCAGGCAGACAACGCCAGCCTTGTTGCCGTGTACGACGTGGACGCACGGGTGAACCGCGAGGTGGCCGAGGAGTTCGGCGCCGAGGCCGCGGCCGACCTGGATGGACTGTTGGCTGCCGATATCGATGCGGTGTACATCGCGACCCCAGCGGTCTTTCACCTCGAGCAGGCCGTTGCCGCCGCTCGGGCGGGCAAGCACGTGCTTTGCGAGAAGCCGCTGGGTATGACCGTGGCCGACGCAGAGGAGATGATTGCCGTGAGCAGGGAGGCCGGCGTGATGCTGGGCACCGCCTTCTGCTACCGCTTCAACACTCAGCACCTTGCCGCTTTGGAGATGATCGAGGACGGGAAGCTGGGCACGTTGACCTACGGTCGCGCGCAGCTGTCGTGCTGGTATCCACCCATAGAGAGTGCCTGGCGACAGGATCCAGCCACGGGGGGAGGCGGCTCGCTGATCGACATGGGAGGCCACCTGATCGATCTGCTGGAGATGTTCTTCGGCGAGCTGGAGGCCGTGAGCTGCTTCATCAACAACACGGTGCACGCCTACGAATCGGAGGACTCGGCCACGGCGATGCTCCGGTTCACCAGCGGCGCGCTGGCCACGGTGGACGCGTTCTTCTGCATTCCGGACAACGCGTGCAAGAACGTGCTGGAGGTCTACGGCTCGAGGGGCAGCATTATCAGCACCGGGACGATCGGGCAGGAGCCGGCGGGTGAGATGACGGCTTACCTGGAGGAATCCGATGGGGCGTATGAGGCCACGCAGGCCCGGGAGGGCGTCAGCGGCGAGGCGATCGCCCCTGAGCCGGTCAACACCTACATGGGTGAGGTTGCGGAGCTCTCCGCCGCGGTGCTGGAGGGGCGCGAGCCGACCAACAACGCCCAGCTGGGGTTGCAGAGCCAAAAGGTGCTGTCGGCGTGCTATGAGTCGGCGCGCACGGGGAAGGTGGTCAAGCTCTCGGCGTGATGGAAAGGGCTCTATCCCGCCGAGAGAGGCATTCTCCCGCAGAGACGCGGAGACGCAGAGAGAGATCAGCCCCGGAGGGGCGAGAGTGAATAGCCTGGGGCGTCAGCCCCAGGAAGGCCGTGGAGGCGCACACCACCCACCCCACCCGTCTGCCAAGCTCACGTAGGACCGAACCTTTTGGGGCAGATCTGTGACATGGAGGGTGAGGCCGCTGAAGGGAGACGGGATTCTTGGAAACGGATGAGGCTCTGGTCGCCGAGGCCCTGGCCGGCGGGCCGGAGGCCTTCGCCCCGATCATCGAGCGATACAAGGACGCGGTGTTCGGTGTGGCCCTGGCGAAGGTGCGCAACTTCCACGACGCAGAGGACATCGCGCAGACGGTCTTTGTGGAGGCCTTCCAGACCCTGAAGAACCTGCGGGAGGCCGGCCGACTGGGGCCCTGGTTGAGAACCATCGCGATCAACCGGAGCATCAACCACCTCAACCGGAAGCCTCTGGTCGTCGATCTCGATGAGATGCACGGTCTGCGTGACCCGGGGCCCACGCCGCACGTCGAGATGGAGAACAGGGAGCTGCGCGACCGGGTGCTGGCCGAGATCGGCCGGCTGAGCAAGGCCCAACGCGAGACCACAACGCTCTTCTACATCGACGGGTTCACGCAGGAGCAGGTCGCGAGCTTGCAGGAGATCCCCGTCGGCACGGTGAAGCGGCGGCTGCACGACGCACGAAACAGGCTGAAGAAGGGGATGATGGAGATGGTCGAAGAGGTTCTCAAAGACAGCGCGCCAAAGGGCGATTTCGCGGACCGGGTGTTCGAGCTGCTCAACGCCTATCCGAACCGTCGCAACCTCTGGAAGTCGGAGATCTCGGTCGCGATCCAGAAGATCGGATCGGCCGGCGAGGAGGGCTTCGCCAGGGCGATGGGAATACCGCACTGGAAGACGCGGCGGGCCGCCGCGGCCTACCTCGACGACGTGCCGCCGACGGACACGGCTGTCGCGCTGCTCAAGAGGGCCCTCTCGGACAGCAACAGGAAGGTTCGCAAGTACGCGATGCACGGTCTGATGCGAAAGATCGACGTGCCGGATGAGCGTCGACGGAAGGAGTTTCTTCCGCTCATCATCCCCTTGTTGAGGGATCCCAGCAGACAGGTGCGGCTGAACGCGATCTGGACCGTCCGTCGTTGGGCCGGAGACGTGCCAGGGGATGTCCTGGTTGAGGCGCTTCTCGAGGAGACCTGTCCTCGAGCCAGGGGGGGCTTTGAGATACTGGCGCGAGCGGCACTCGAATCCCGCCGTGAAGAGAGGGTGACAGAACCCAAGGCTGAATGACGGTCAAAGGCTGTCGGATCCGGCGTATGCAGCAACGTGTCTGCTGCACAAAAGACCGGCAGCTCCCGGGGAAGGTGGGACACGCCCTTTCCCCGGGCCGTCGTACACACGAGCGCCCCGATGGGTCGAACCCATCGGGGCGCTCGTGTGTTCGCACCTGCCTATTCCTCCTTTGCAGGCTCTCCCGCGTTCTTGACGTAGGTGTCCAGCCAGGCTGCGGTCTCCCACAAGGTGTGCATCACCGATTCGCGCGCTCGGTATCCGTGACTTTCGTGGGGCAGCATGACCAGCCTCACGATGGCACCGTGACCCTTCAGGGCGTTGTAGAGACGCTCGCTCTGGATGGGGAAGGTTCCCGCGTTGTTGTCGGCTTCACCGTGGATGAGCAGGATGGGGGCCGTGATCTTGTCGACGTGCATGAAGGGCGACATCGAGGCGTAGACCTCCGGGGCCTGCCAGAGGGTTCGCTCTTCGGCCTGGAAACCGAAGGGCGTGAGGGTTCGGTTGTAAGCGCCACTTCGCGCGACCCCGGCCCGGAAGAGATCGGTGTGAGCCAGCAGGTTGGCGGTCATGAACCCGCCATAGGAGTGGCCGCCCACTGCGATGCGATGCCGTTCCGCCACGCCACGGCGCACGACCTCGTCAACGGCGGCTTCGGCACTGGCCACGAGCTGCTCCACGTAGGTGTCGTTCGCCTCAGCGTCCCCCTCGCCGATGATGGGCAGGGTGGGGCCGTCGAGGACCGCGTAGCCGTGCGCGAGCAAGGGCAGGGGTGACAGGGCGCTGGCACGCACGAAACGGTGGGGCGAGTCCTTCACCTGGCCGGCGGCGTCGGCGCTCTTGAATTCGCGGGGGTAGGCCCACATGACCAGGGGCAGGGGACCTTCACGCTCCGGCGTATGTCCCGGCGGCAAGTACAGGGTGGCGGTCAGCTGAACGCCGTCGGATCGGCTGTACTTGATGAGCTCCTTCTGCACGTCCTTGAGCTGAGGTGTAGGGTGGGAGAAATCGGTGACCGGCGAGAGGTCCGCCCGCTCCAGGTGGCGTACGTAGTAGTTGGTTTGCTGGTCCACGGCCTCGCGAGCCGTGAGGAGCAGAAGGGCATGCGCGTCGATCAGCTGGCCCGGCCGTTCGTAGTAAGGCGGTTCCGATCGCCAGAGACGCTCGGTCTCGCCCGTGGCGAGATCATAGCGATCCAGAAACGGCCGGTCACCCTCGGGGGATGCTCCGTCGCCCGATAGGAAGAGACACCCTCCGTCGGCCCCGGTCTGGAGGACGGCCGTGCCCTCCGCGGTGGGCCGCAGCATGGGCATGCCCGGATCGCTGTACCGGTCTTCCCAGGACCGGTCGAACACCACGGACGGGTCTGAATCGGCCGAGTCTGGGGCCAGCCGCCAGGTGCGGGTCCGGCGCGTCTTCCACCATCGCTCGGAGGCCAGCGCCAGCTCGGCGGTGCCCCAGAGGGTGCCCGAGTAGCGGAACTCCAGGTCCAGCAGTGTTGCGGCCTCTCCCTCGAAGGGCTCGGGCAACGTGAGGATCCTGTCGCGCACGTCGGCCTCGTTCGCGGGATCTCCGCCATCCTGGGCCTCGACCCAGACGAGGGTCGCGGGTGTGTCCGCGCGCCAACCGAAGGATCGCGGACCCGTGGGCACGGCGTCGAAGGCGATGGGGACCTGCTCCGCCAGGGGAAGATCGGCCACCTGGCGCACGACACGGCCTTGACGGTCCCAGATCTCGACACGGTAGGGGAAGCGGTAGTAGGGAACCAGGTAGGAGAAGGGCCTGTGGATGGTCTCCACAAGGAGGTACTGACCACCAGGTGCGGGCTGAACGTGGCTGATCGGGCCGGAAGGTCCGAGCGGACGGACGGAACCGTCGAGGGGCGCGAGGGTAACCTGGGCATTGGCGTGGTATTCGAAGAGCGTCTCGTCGTACGGACTCTCGAGCAGATCCTGATAGGTTCTGGACGGGGCCACCAGGCCGATGTTCTCCTGGATCACAGGGCCGTGGGGGACAGACGGGGCATCGGGCGGATCCCCACGGTCCGGCGAGACCGCGCGGCAGACGAGGGCACGGCTATCGGAGAGCCAGGCGAAGGAGGACCCGAAGACACCGTTGAGGGCGATGCCCTGTATCTTGCGCGCCTCGCCGACCGGGACCCCGGCGACCCAGAGGTCGATGCGGTTCTCTCCCAAGATGGCGAAGGCGATGTGGCTGCTGTCGGGAGACCAGCGCGGATGGCCGATCCTGGCCTCCTCGGGCAGCCCCGTGATGGGCTGTACGTGCCCGTCTGCGATCCGTTTGAGCGTGAGGCCCGTCAGGTGCTCAGCACGGCTTGGTCCACTGGTCCTGGGGTCGATCCGGAGGCCAGCGATCCGGAGCTCCGGCCGGGACACCACGGCGATGGGCGGATGGCTGGGGCGATCCATGATCAGGATCCACTCCCGATCGGGACTCAGGCTGACCGAGGGTGTGGCCGGGGCGTCAATCAGATCCGCGATCGGCTTGGGGGGAACGGTGTAGGGGGTGTGGCTTCCGGGATCATCCATCTTGCATCTCCTGTGATTTCTGTGACAAAGGATCGGTCTTTATTGGAGACTCCGCATCGCCGATATCGACCTGGCTGCCTTCCACATAGAGTGTTCTGTACTTTGCACTACCCCATCTGCTTAGGGGCTTCCCATTCGATCTCGAGGCCCGTGGCGTCGCGGAAGGCCTCGCGGAGGGCCGTCTGATCCTGCTCCGACGGGGCCCGTTGCACGGGCACGACGACGCGGCCCTGAGCCGCGAAGAGTCTGGGCGCGCCCCGGAGCGTGCAGTCCTCCGGGGTCAGCGAGCGTGCCTCCTGTGCGATCTGCTCCTGGTTGACCGAGTCGCGGACGCGGAGGATCCAGCCGACGCGCTCCGAGAGGGCACCTAGGAGATCGGCGTATCGTTCTCCGACGGCAGGGGACACGAAGGCCGCCTCGATGTAGGAACCGGCGGCGTCGGTCTTGAGGCCGATCCGGTACGGGGCGTGGGATTCGGACCTGAAGGCCTCTCGGACCTCGGCGTAGGCGCGGTTGATCTCCCACGCGTTCTCCAAGACCTCGGGCGAGGCGGGCGTAGCGGTGTCCTGGTCCGGTCGGATCAGACGGAGGGTGTACCCGGTCGTGGAGAGGAAGCGGTCGGCGGCCTCCTCTGCTAGGCCATCCCAATCGGCGCATAGGTCGGGTGAGACGGCCACCTCGAGCGCGACCTCACGCCGCTCGAGCCTGAGGGCCGGAGCCCTGGCGGCAGAGACGCCCTCGGGCAGGGAGGCAGATGCTTCCTCGAAGAGACGAGCCTGATGGGCGGTTTCGCGGAGCCGGATCTGCCACCCCGTCTCCTCCTCCAAACGGCGGATATCGTCGGCGTGGCGCTCGCGGACCACGTCGGGGAAGTGGAAGGCGAGCTCGTAGGCCCCGTCCTCCACAAAGGCACTGCATCTATAGAGCCCGGCCTCCGGAGGGAAGGCCGCCTGGATCCGCTCCCTGGCGGCGTTCATCTCCAGGGGGCCTCCTACCTCCTCAGACTTCTCGGCGACTCGGTAGAGGTAGGGTCGGCGATGGTCGGGAACGAAGGCGGTCTGGTCGCCCTGAAGCAGGTCCCTGAAATCCTCGAGCCGCTCGGGCGCGGTCGCCTCGGTGCCATACCAGATCTCGGCCAGCTCCTGCACTCGAAGGGGGCCTTTCAGTCCGGAGGTCTGCACGTAGGCGGACAGGTCGTGGAGCGCATCGGCGCTCACCGGCCTCCCTCTGGAGACGCCCTGGACGGAGACCAGCCGCCCGTAGCGCCGACGGCGCCTCCCCGAATCGAGCTCGACGGTATAGCGTACGCCGTTCTCCGCGAGATGGACGCCGCCTTCCAGATGCAGGTCTAGGGAGGACGCGAGGGATCCTCGCGCCTCCCGGTCGCCGTGGACCAGGTAGACCGTGCGGGGGGAAAGGCGGTTCACCAGCGCGGTGAGCTCTCCACTGTCGGCGTGCGCGGACAGGGAATAGGTCTCGACCCGGCAGGCCACCTGAAGGCGCTGGCCGTTGAGCGTGAGTACCCGTTCAGACGCCTCGCGTTCTCGAGCCAGGTCGAGCAGGGCCCGCCCGGGCGACTCTTCGTCCTGATAGCCCGTGATGGCGATCAGGTTCTCGGGACCTGATGCGAGGCGCTGGGCGTAGGCGCTGGACGCGCCCCCGACGAGCATGCCGGAGCTGGCGACGATGCAGCAGGGTGGGCCCGAGACCACGGCCTCCCGATCGGCCGGTTTGGCCACGACGGAGACGTGATCGGCGCAGAATGGGTCTTCTCCTCGTTCGAGCCTGCGGCGCAAGTTGGGCGCAAGGGCTTCGGGGAATCCGGCGTACAAGGCGTTGACGGACCGGACCATCCCGTCGACGAAGACGGGGAAGGGCGGGATCTCCTTGCGACGCATGGCGCCCGAAAGGATGAGGAGCACCTCCTGGGCACGGCCGACGGCGAAGGCGGGAACCAGGACCTTGCCTCCCCCATCCACGGCCTCGGCCACTCGGTGCGCGAGGGCGGCCTCCTGCTGCTTCCGGTCGGCGTGCTGCCGGTTGCCGTAGGTCGACTCCATCACCACCACATCGGGGCGGCACTGAGGGACGACCATTCCGGGGATCGTCAGCTGGTGCGAAACGGAGACGTCTCCGCTGATCAGCAGGCTCTCGCTGCTCCCTTCGATGTAGACGCAGGCCGCCCCCAGGATGTGCCCGGCGGGGATCCACGTGGCGTGGAGCGCGCCGCCGCATATCGGGACGCTGGAGAGGAAGGGAGCCGGGGACATCCTGGCCAGGCACGCGTCGACCGCCTCGGGGGGGTAGAGCGGCAACTCACCGTCCTGCTCCCCCCGGCTGTCCATGATCTTGAGCGCATCGGCCAGAAGCACCCGGGTGATGGCCCGGGTAGGATCGGTGCAGCGGATGGGAACACCCGCCGCCAAGCCACTGCCCAGAACGGGCAGCGCACCGGTGTGGTCGGTGTGCGCGTGGGTGAGAAGGACCTCCTCGGGCGACCCGACCTCATCCAGGAACGAGAGGTTGGGCAGATTGGAGCCCTGGGACGCACCCATCCGGATGCCCGCATCGACAAGGATGTGGTGGCCCTCTATATCGACCCAGGTGCAGGAAGCGCCGATCTCGTCGGCGCCGCCAAGGAAGTGGAGGTCCATGTCTGGCTCAGTCGACTAAGGCTGGTTGCCCATTGCGCTTTGGACAATGGCCTCATCAACCAGCTCGCGGAACTCGGTGGCGATGTGGTTCACGTCGTACCGGGATCTCAACCGGTCGTCCGGTGCACGCCGCGTGAGGGTCCCTGCCCTGTGCTCATCGACGTAGGTGCGGACGGCATCGGCGATCCCATCGGTGTCGCCGGGATCGATCACGATGCCTCCGGCCTCACCGATCAGGTCGGCGGACGGTCCGCGAGCCGGCGTGATCCCCAGTACCGGCCTGCCGGCACCGACGTAGTCGATGAGCTTGGAGGGGAGGAAGACGTTGACCTCGGCCGGGGCATCCATCAGGATGAGTGCATTGGACCCCGCCATCAGGTTCAGACTTCTCAGGTAAGGGACGGTGGGCCTGTACGTCACCGTCGCCTCCAGATCGAAGGGAGAGAGCCAGCCGTCCATCAACGAAGGCGGGTAGCATGGCCCCACCATCTCGAAGGTCACTCCTTCCAGGATACCGGCATCTCGCTTCTTGAGGCGCGCCAGCGCACGGAAGAGCGGCTCCGGGGTGCGCGGACCATAGAGCGTCCCCAGGTGACGGAACACCATCGTAGGGGAGGACGAAGCCGCCGGCGGATAGAGGCCGGGATCGAAGTAATGGGGGAGTACCCGAGACCTGGAGCGCCAGTCGGCGGGATACTTCGCCATCACCAGGTCACGAGTAGCCTCCGACACGAAGACCACACGGTCCGCGTTCGCCACGACCTCCCGCTCCAGCCTCAGGTTGATGCGCCTTGCGGGACGGGAGGAGATCCAGAAGGGATTGTCCACCCACGGATCGCTGAAATGGGCGACCCAGGGGAGGCCCGTGTCGCGCTTGAGTGCCAGCCCGACCAGATGGTCGGACATCGGATTTCCGAAGGACAGGACCGCATCGAAGGGCGCCCTATCGAGCAGGTCCAGCGCGGCCCGGCGAGCCCTTGGTACCCACCATCGCTGCTGATCGGGGATCTGCTCTATGAAGTGCCAGATCTCAAAGGCCAGGGATCTCAGCCGGTTCTGCGCGGGGAACAAGCGCGCGAACCCGAGCATGCGGGCCTTCTCGGAAGAGGGCACACGACGGGACGGGATCCTCACCGGGTACACAGAACAGAGACCGGAATCCCAATCGGGCCAGGCTGCTACGTCCATGTCTCCGCAGATCAGCCGGTCCTCGTGGCCGCCTCGAGCCCAATGGCAGAGCAGCCGATGCACCTGGACCGACCGGGGCGAGAGCATGGGGGGTACCCGATAGGCAACGACAAGCAGCCTGCTGGTCCGCGTGGACACCACGGTAGCCCCCCTGTGATGGTGCAGATACCGCGCATCGGGAAACGTGAATCGGAGATCGAACGGCCTCCATCGATCCCCGAGCCACGGTTCCCGGCCCGCGATCCCCGTGAGCAGTATATACCGCCTTTGCCATACGGTGTCAAGCAATACACCGGTGTCCGCAGGAAGGCCGTGCGCGGGAAGGGGACAGCTGGCGGTTTGGTGTTTACACCGCATTGTCGATCGGTTACATTGGGCGTGCGAACATGCATCCACGAATCCCCCGTCAGCAGGATGGAACGCCTGCCCCGCGATAGGGGGAGGATCCCAAGCCAAAGGAGCTCCTATGGCCCATCACGAGTTCGAGCCCGAGATCTACCACACAGCCATCGGCGCGCACGAGCCGGCGCTTACCATCGCAAGTGGCGACACCGTGTCGACGACCACGGTCGACGCGGGAGGGAACGACGCCAGCGGGGAGGCGGTAACGCCGGGCGGGAACCCGCAGACTGGCCCGTTCTACGTTGAGGGCGCCGAACCGGGTGACACCCTCGCCGTGACGTTCGACCATCTGGCGCCGAACAGAAAGGTGGGGTACACCAGCGCGAGGATCGCTCCCAATGTCCTCGACTTCGGGTACAGGCCCGACTTTGAGGACGACATTCGCAGAATCGAGTGGGAGATCGATTTCGACAACCAGACGGCCAGCCCAATGGGCATGGAAGGGACCCTTGCCGATCTCGTGCTTCCCCTCTGTCCGATGACCGGTTGTTTCGGCGTGGCACCGGCGCGGGGGCAGGCGATCTCCACGGCCACATCGGGACCGCACGGTGGGAACATGGACTACCGAGGGTTCGTGACGGGGGTAACGGTGTACCTTCCCGTTTCGGTCGCCGGGGGCCTGTTTGGCCTGGGAGACGGCCACGCGGTTCAGGGAGACGGTGAGATCGTCGGAACGGGTATCGAGATCTCATTCGACGTCAGGTTCACCGCGCGCGTGCTGAAG
>JASLMQ010001067.1 GCA_030746455.1 Candidatus Latescibacterota bacterium | reverse complement strand
ACCTGGGGCAGGAACATCTTCCCCTCGCCGAAGAGGTCGCCCACCACGTTCATCGCGTCCATCAGCGGGCCCTCGATGATCTCCAGCGGCGAGTAGGCCTCCAGGGCCTCGTCGACGTCCCCGACGAGATGATCCGACCGGCCGTTGAGCAGCGCGTATTCGAGCCGTTCCTCCACCGTACCCTGGCGCCACGACTCCTCCCGCTCTTTCAGGGATCGATCCTGCTCGGCGAACTCGGCGTAGGTCACCAGCCGCTCGGTCGCGTCGGGACGCCGGTTGTAGAGCACGTCCTCCACCACCTGACGCAGGTCCTCGGGGATATCGCTGTACACGGTGAGCTGTCCGGCGTTCACGATGCCCATGTCCATCCCGGCGCCGATCGCGTGGTACAGGAAGGCGGCGTGCATGGCCTCGCGTACCGTGTTGTTCCCCCTGAACGAGAAGGAGATGTTGCTGACCCCCCCGCTCACCATCATGCCGGGGCAGTGCTCCTTGATCTTCCGGGTGGCCTCGATGAAGTTGACCGCGTAATCGTTGTGTTCCTCCATGCCCGTGGCCACCGTCAGGATGTTCGGATCGAACACCACGTCGCTCGGGGCCATACCCACTTCCTGAGTGAGGATCCGGTAGGCCCTCTCGGCGATTTCGACTTTGTGTTCCACGGTGGTGGCCTGCCCCGCCTCGTCGAACGCCATCACCACCACGCCCGCTCCGTGTCGCCTGATGGTCCGGGCCTGCGTCTTGAAGACCTCTTCCCCCTCCTTGAGGCTGATCGAGTTGACGATCCCCTTCCCCTGAACGCACTTCAGCCCGGCCTCGACCACGCCGAAGTCCGAGCTGTCGATCATCACGGGCACGCGGGCGATCTCGGGCTCCGCCGCGATCAGCCGGAGAAACCGAACCATCGCGGCTTCCGAGTCGAGGAGTGCCTCGTCCATGTTCACGTCGATCAGATTCGCGCCACCCTCCACCTGCTGGCGCGCGACCTCGACGGCCCCTTCGAAATCCCCCTTCCGGACAAGCCGTGCAAAGCGCGGGGAGCCCGCGACATTGGTCCGCTCGCCCACCATCGTGAAGGTCGAGTCGGGCCTGACCTCCAGCGGCTCGAGGCCGCTGAAGCATGAGTGGGGCTGCCTCTCGACCGGGCTCCTCGTCGGCAACCCGGCGACGGCCTCGGCGATGGCCCGAATGTGGTCAGGAGTGGTCCCGCAGCACCCGCCCACCAGGTTGAGCCACCCCTCCCGCGCGAACGAGCCCAGCACGCCGGCCATCTCCTCGGGCGACTCGTCGTACTCCCCGAACTCGTTGGGGAGCCCGGCATTGGGATGGCAGCTGACGTAGACGTCTGCGACGTTCGCAAGGGCCTCTACGTAGGGCCGCATCTCCTCGGGCCCCAGCGCGCAGTTGATCCCAACGCTCAGGAGCCCGGCGTGGGCGATCGAGATCCAGAAGGCCTCCACCGTCTGCCCGGAAAGCGTCCGGCCGCTCTGATCGGCGATGGTCACCGAAGCCATCACCGGCAGACGGCGGCCGGTATCCTCGCAGACCTGCTCGATAGCGTAGAGTGCCGCCTTCAGCGTGAGGGTGTCGAACGAGGTCTCCGCCAGCAGCAGGTCGGCGCCTCCCTCAACCAGGCCGGACACCTGCCGCGCATAGGCCGCCACCATCCCGTCGAAATCGGCCTTCCGATAGGCGGGATCGCTCACGTCGGGCGACATCGAAAGCGTCACGTTCGTCGGGCCGATGGCTCCGGCCACGAAACGCGGGCAATCCGGGTTCCTCGCCGTGTACGCACGGGCAACGCGCGCGGCCACCTGGGTGGCGGCCACGTTGATCTCCTGGGCCCGATCCCCCAGCCCGTAGTCCTCGAGTGACACCGGGTTGGCGTTGAACGTGTTCGTCTTGAGGATGTCCGCCCCGGCCTCAAGGTGTCCGGTATGGATCGCTTCGACGATGTCCGGCCGGGTGAGGGACAGGAGGTCGTTGCACCCCGCCAGTTCCGACCCGTGATCGGCAAACCGGTCGCCCCTGTAGTCGTCCTCGTCCAGGCCGTAGGACTGGATCGCCGTACCCATGGCGCCGTCCAGGATCAGAATCCTGTCGTCCAGCAGCTCGCGAAGCTGGCTGTCTACATCTCGCATACCGTGCACTCTCAAGCGGTTGCCTTCACCAGGCGGCGGTCGGACCCGGCGGAACGTGGGCCGCAGTTGCAGACGTAGTTATCGGGGTGCTGGCCCATGCGGTCGAAATCGTCCGCCATGGCCTCCCACACCCGGCGCTTCTCCCGGCAGAGCCCCACCGGCGTGTCGGGTGACAGCCGCCCGACTTCGTCGAGGACGAGTCGGAACATCTCGATCCGAAGATCATCCGGGAACTGGGACCGGTCCCATCCCTCCGTATCGTCGGGAATCTCGGCCATAGCCTGCATAAAGCCGGGATCGATCAAGCCCGGCTCGAAGTCGGACTCGAGCGCCTCGTAAGGGGTGTACCGAAGGGGCTCCATGGTGATCACATCCGGGCGGATCTCCTCGAACATCCGGCGGATCATGTGCCGCACCTCCTCGCGCCAGCCCGCGGTCGGCACCATGGGGCTCAACCGGATCCTCACGGTGTACCCGGCCTCCTGGCACTTCCGGGCAGCCGCAAGCCGGGCCTCCATGTCGGCCGTACGGTATTCCACGCGTCGGCACTGCGTCTCGGTCCCCAGGCTCCAGCAGCAGATCGTGTGCCCCCGGTGGTCGTAGTCGGGAAGGTAGTCCACGTTGTCGCTCTTGCCCACGTAAAGCAGGAGATACTTGTCCGACTCTTGGGCAAACAGATCCACCAGCAGTCGAGTCCCGCCGAGCTCCGGCTCCCAGCACGACACGTCGGCCCCGTTGTCCCACTGGAACAGGTTCTGACCTGAGGTTCCCGCCAGACCGCGCAGGCCCTGCCGTATGTGATCGGCCCAATCCTCCAGATTGACGTACACATTGGCCATGTGGCCCAGGCCGCAGTAAGCGCAGCGGAAGTGGCACCCCCAGATCGAGTGCATCGCATAGCCGGGCTGACAGATGGTGCCGGTGGCCTTCCTGTGGGCCCTGTCGCCGCTTCGGCGCCAGTCCCATCCGCCGTAGCCGCTCCACTGATCGAACTGGCCTTTGAAGAGTTCAGGGTAGCGCTCGCGGCGCCGCTCCCGCTCCTCCGGGGCGTGAGGGTAGAGGTACTGGTTGAAGATGACGATGGGCCGGACCTGGTCCCCCCCGAGACCGTGACGGCCGAGACGGTTCAGGCCCTCGTCGATCACGATCTGATGCCACGCCGCGTCGTCGATCACCACGGGCCCGGTCGAGCAATCCACGAACGGCAGGATACGGTCGATCCGCGCCATCGAGCGGGGATCCCTCTGCGCCTCTTCCTTGATGTACACGGCCTGGGCCGCGATCGGATCCATATGTCGCCTCTCAATGCAAAAGCCGCCTGGGCAGATCGCAACTCCAGCCCAGGCGGCCGGCATGTCTATCGTCCTGGTGGGTGCCTGCCGCTCAATCCACTTACCCCCCGGGGAGGGGCGAGACTATCCTTGCGCCTCCTTCCGCTTCTTGGCCTCCTGACGTGACGAGAAGGCCTTCTTCACGTTCTCGCTGACCCGCTTCCCCTTGGTCTCCTCCCGCCGCTGCGCCACCTGGGCCTGGACGGACGCGAGCTTGGCCTTCTCCTCATCCGGCCGCGAGTCGTCCTTCATCCGCTGCCCCATCGCCACCATCAGCTTCCGGTAGGTGTTGTGGTCCTCCGGGTTCGGGTGAAGCGTGAAGGGCGGCACGAACTTGACGCCGGGATTCGTCTTTCTGCGCCGCGGGTCGGTCTCCTGCGTGAGGTCGCGCGGAAAGATCCCGAACACCACTCGGTACTTCGGAGGCTCCGCCTCCTGGATGCTACCCAGGATCAGCGGGATGTAGATCTCCACCTCCTTCCCGATCTTCTGGGGGAAGGTCCGCATCACCAGCTCCTTCACCTCGTCGCTGACCTCGAACTTGAGCAGGAAACCCACGCACGAGTTGATCACCTGGAGGTTGTCATTGGGCTTCTTGCGGACCGACGGCACGAGTCGGTCGTGCTCCAGGCCGTGGAAGAGATCGGTATTGATCATCATCGTGATGGTGTCCACCCCGAAATCGACCAGGGTGATGCCCGTGATGTTCTTGACCCGCTCCTCCCGGGCCTCCTTCTCGAAGTACTTCTCCAGCGTGTCCGGTATGTTCTCGAAGTAACCGCTGCCGCCCCGCTTGGCCCACACCCCACCCCCGGAGACCAACGTCAGCTCCGGTGAGAAGACATAGGGCCCGATCTGGTCGCCGGTGAAGCTCTCGGGGGCATTCGGAAAGACCGTGATCTGGTCGACCCTTACCTGCAGGACCTCCTCGCCCCGCTTCAGCCCACCCTCGCCCATCTTCTTCTCGGTGGCTTCGCGCGACGCGACCCACGGCTTGCTGGGATCCTCCGCATTCGGGATGTAGATCGCCGTCTGGAGGTAAGGTCCCCGCCCCGTGAAGTAGAGCGTGTTCCCGTCGGCCTGGGGAAGCGCCATGCTGTAGCTGAACTCGACCATCTCCCCGGCCTCCAGGGGACTGTCCACGGGCACGAAGTTGCCGCCCTTGGTGGACCTGGGGGAGCTGATGACCACCACGGGCCTGGGCCCGCTCTTGAAGTTGTGCATCATGTAGTTGTAGAGGATGCCCGCACCGCGGCCGCTGACCAGGGAGGCCGCCTTCAGCTTCTGGCGGCTGACCTCGGCCTCCACCTGTTCCTCCTTGAGCCCCTGCATCAGCACGTTGAGCACCTCGGGCTTGGACACGACCTTTACGGTGTTGAACGCAGATGCGCCAGAGGCCGGGTTTGCGGCCTTTTTGGCCTCTTTGACCTTCTTCTTGCTACCGAAGAGATTCATATCACCTACCTCCTCCCCAAAGGCCCGAACTCGGGGTCGTACCGGGCCCCGTGAGAGCGGAAGCCATCGGATTGTCAACCCATAGCGTCGATAATGATGTGAAATTTAGCAGGTTGGGAAATCGCTGTCAAGCAAATCCGTCTTCCACGAAGGTCCGCATCCATCGGTTACCCGCATAGCGTGGCGCCAAAGTGGCGAACCGGCCGATCATTAAGCAGTTGTATCCCATCCACGCACCCTTGAGATCCAGGCCGAGACAGTACACGAGGAACAGCGTGGCCGGCAGGTAGATCCCGAACGCCGACAGGGCCATGGCCTTGAACAGATAGCCCGTGTCGTTCGCCCCGATGAAGATCCCGTCGAGGATGAAAACCACCGCATTCAGGGGCTGGATGGCGGCTACCCAGAAGATCAGCGAGGCCGCGGTCTGTCGGACGGGCACGTGGTCCGTGAACCCGTTGACGATGAGATCGATCGCGGCGGCATATCCCACCGCGTAGCCGATTCCGAGGGTCACTCCCCACAGGATGCACCTCCGGGCCACCCGACGGGCCTCGGCGAAGTCTTTCCTCCCCAGGCAGTTGCCCACCAACGTCTCGGCGGCGAAGGCGAAGCCGTCCACCGTGTAGCTGGCCAGGGACCAGATCTGCATCATCACGGCGTTCGCGGCCAGGGCCACCTCACCCATCCTGGCAACGGTGCTGAGCATGAAGAACTGGGCGAACAGCAGGCTGGCCGTCCGTCCGAACAGATTGGCGTTCGTCGCCAGCAGCAGCCGCAGCTTGGGCCCCCTCAGCAGCGACTGCGGCCTCTCGGCCAGGTAGGGTCGATAGCGAAGAACCAGCACCCCGAGCGCGTAGATCAGACCCGCGAGGCCCGCGAGGACGGAGGCCCACGCCGCACCCAGAACCCCCAACTCCGGCGCCCCGAGCTTCCCGTAGATCAGTACGTAGTCTCCGACGACGTTCACCACGTTGACCACCACGGTCATCCACATCGGGGCCATGGCGTTTGCGGTGCCGCGGAAGAAACCCACCAGCACGTAGCCCGTGAGAACGAGGGG
>JASLMQ010001066.1 GCA_030746455.1 Candidatus Latescibacterota bacterium | reverse complement strand
CGTCGATGATCGGGTTCATCGCGGGGGCGGGGATCGTTGTGAGGAACTCGATCATCCTGGTGGATTTCGTCGAGCTCCGCCTCTCCGAGGGCATGCCCCTGGAGGAGGCGGTCGTGGATGCCGGTGCGGTGCGGTTTCGACCGATGCTGCTGACGGCCGCGGCCGTGATCGTCGGGGCCTCGGTCATCCTGCTGGACCCGATCTTCCAAGGACTGGCAATCGCCTTGATGGCCGGCGAGGTCGCGTCGCTGCTGTTGTCGCGAATGGCGGTTCCGGTGCTCTACTACGCGATGGCGAGGCGCCAGCGCGAACACGGCCCGGGCAGGGGAGCCCCCGAGAAGGTCGAGGAGCCGGCGTAGCAAGAGGTCCAGGCCGGTAGGCCTGGACCAGATTGCGGACAGTACAGCGAAGCGCCCCGGAGCCTCGGGCTCTGGGGCGCTTGCCATTGTGCGGGTGATTCCCTCGCCCTACTCAGGGACCTTGCAGCACGTGGCCAGCTTCTCGTAGGCCTTGGGATCGGCCTCGACGTCGTTCGCCGCATAGCCGGATGCGGCTACGGCCGTTGCCAGGCCGGCGACGTCCGTCTTGCCGGCATCGTAGGTCACCTGGGCGTTCTTGGCTTCCAGGTCCACGTTCACCTCATGAACGCCGTCCACCTCCTTCAGCGCAGCGGACACCGTCCTGACACAGCTGCCGCATTGCAGGGTGGGGAGCTTGATCTCAGCGACCTTGGCATCGACCTTGGTGGCACAGGAGTTGAGCCCGTAAAGCGCCAGCAGGAGCAGGGGGGTGGTAAAAAAGGACAGAGAACGAATCCGCATAGGGTGCCTCCTTTGCGTGGTAAGATCTTCGTCGCGAGTGAGTCGTTGCATGACCAATATGGACTGCGCACGATATGATACAGGCGGGAGGGCCTTCTGTCAAGGGGGGCAATGAACAACAGTACCCAGAGCAGGCGCTCTATCTCATCGCCGAGACCTCCGCCGCCAGTGCGAGCGGGTTCGTGGTCCGGGCATTCCGGGTTGTGCGCAGCATCCGGACATCTCTGAAACCCGCCGTCCGAAACTCGTCCAGGAAGGCCCCGCCTTCCTTCTCCCCGGCAATTCAGGCGAACCAGTTGGCTTCGTCAGTCCTGGATGCTGTCCTCGAGGCGCGTTGGCGTCTCGCGTCACCACGACCGCCGCCCTGGAATCCTGGGGATGGCGAAGAAGGTTGCTCTTCGGAGTCGGATCCAGACCATGGCGGCCCTCTGAGGTTCAGAAACGTCGAGTCAGCGCCGTCGAGGTATCGGGATGAACCACCACCACCCGGCCGGGGTGCAGGTTGGCGCGCGCGGTCTCTGTGCCGTCCGCCCAGCGTACGCACAGTCGGTCTGCCGCGTCGTGGTCCCCGAGGCCGAAGACCAGGTCTGGACTGTGCATCCCCAGGAAGGTCGCATCGGCTCCGAGCCACTGGATCTGACTCTTACCGTGCACGACCACTTCCACCCTTGCCCCGATACAGGCCGTTGGCTTGCCACGGAGAGAGACGGAAAGGGATCGATTGGCCGTGTCCGTCTCGTTGCGCAATAGAAGAGGCCTACCCCGATTGACCGAGACGGCGAGGTCGATATCGCCATCCCCGTCGAAATCGGCCGCCGCCAAGCCCCGAGCCGAGTAGGGCCGGGACAGCGTCTCTCCCGACCTCGGTGCGATGTTGTGAAACCGTTTTCCATCGTTCCAGAACAGGAACATAGGCTCCTCCACCAGACGAAGCGGGTCTTCTGCACGTTCGAGCGTGCTTCCGTTTGCCACGGCGATGTCCACCCTTCCGTCGAGATCGAAATCCGCCAGAACCGACCCCCATCCCACTGCATCGGTCGAGATCTCTCCGAGCCGGAATTGTCGGCTCTTGTCCCGGTACTCCACGACGCCGCGGCCGGTCCTCAGGCTCTGGTAGAGGGCGTTCTCCTGAGCGACCCAGTGAGTGATGAAGAGGTCCGGCAGATTGTCGGAGTTGCCACTCATCCCCCCGATCTCACCCACGGATATGCCCATGGACCCCCGTGGATCGGCAGTACCCGTTGCGGTCGACAAATCCAGAAACACTGGCAGGCCTGCGCCTCCGAGATCATCGCCCGTGTTCCGAAACAGTCGATTCGTAGAGACGTCGTTGGCCACGTAGAGGTCCAGCCAGCCATCCCCGTCCAGGTCACAGAACGTGGCACCAAGGCTGCGACCGTTGGGATTGCTTACGCGACATTGCTCTGCCACGTCCTCAAAGCTTCCACCTCCCCGGTTGCGGTAAAGCCTGTTGGGTTGGGGGTCAAACGAGTTCGGGTTGAGTGTGTAAGGAATCGTATAGAATCCTGAGACATCCATTGAGGGCTCTTCGATCAGGCCAGCTACCCGGTAGTCTACGTAATTGCAGACGTAGAGGTCCAGCTCTCCATCGCGGTCGAAGTCCCCCCATACGGCACCCGTCGACCAGAGGGAGTCATCCACACCCGCTGCTGCCGCAACGTCTTCGAAAGTGCCATCGCCCCGATTGCGGTACAGGCGGTTCGGGCCGAAGTTGGTGACGTAGAGGTCAACGTCTGCGTCGCTGTCGTAGTCCGCAAAGGTGGCACCCATCCCAAATCCGTTCAGATCCCCCACCCCCGCGGCGTCGGTCACGTCGGCAAATCGGTCGCCGTCGTTTCGGAACAGCCGGTTCGTCCCTGAAGGGTCGGGAGGCTGGCCAAGAGGACTTGGGAAGTTGACGACATAGAGATCGGGATCCCCGTCCGCATCGTAGTCTCCCCAGGCGATCCCCGAACCGGTATCTTCGGGAAGGGCTCGGCTTCGGGGACCGGGGCCGTGGCGAACAACCACACCCATGGCCGCGGTCACATCGCGAAATCGGATTGGCGGCGTCCCTGTAGCTGCTACACCACGAGAACGCGCCGTAATCGCCGCCGTCGGGTCGCCCTGGTCCGTGCTCCTGGAGTCCGACAGCCACAGCGCAAACCCGGTAACCGCTGCAGTACCGAACGCGGTAGCCCAGATTGCGGTCACGATCTGGTGCTTCCTGCGTAGCCTCCGGATAGGCCAGATCATCTTCAGCTAGTTCCCATCCAGCGTACGCTGCACCTGCAAGGGCGCTGCAATCACGGGGATGCGCCTTGTGGCCCGATCCTGCGTCACCGTAGGCTGCAGCACGCCGCTTTCCGCCTCCATCGTGGGTACCACCAGGTCGAGGAACTCCTGCCGGTACCGGCGAAAGTTGAGTGCAGCGGCTACCGTGAGGGGGCTGGCAGCGGTTCGGGGCACGACGAAGCTGTACTCCTGGTTGTCGGAATAGCGGGGGAAGACCACACGCTGTCCCTTACCGCCGGCCTTCTGCCAGAGCTCGTGTTTTCGGAGGGGGTTCCCATCCCTGTCAAGCGGCAAGCCCTCCAGTACGAGTGTGCCTTCCTGGCGCGAGTTGCCGATTTCGTGAGCCCGCCCGGGACTATCGGATATGCGTCGCGTGTGCGGATCGATGCCTCCCCATTCCGCCACCGTTTCGCCGTGTCCATCCACCACTCGCAGATGCACCCACGCGCGCATGAAGTCCAATGGACCAGTGATGAAGCTGTGGCCGGCTTTGCGGTTCTCCATCACCACTCTCAGCACCACCTCCTGCCCCAGATGCACTTTTCCGGGGGCGATGATACGGAGAGAAGCAACAGGCCCGGTGGGCCAGATGGCGGCAATCTCCGGGAGCAACGCCTCTCCACGCATCCACTGCTCGGTGAGCCGGACGTGTTCCTGCCAGTTTGGGAGCTTGAGCACGGCGGGCATGAAAACGTTCGTCGCGATCGTGCCATGGTGCCGATGGGCACCGTCGCCGACTGAGCGTCTCACATCCCCGGCTTCGCCTCGTCCCGGGTCTTCAGATGACGGCACGAGGCGCATGTGACAATCACGGCACGCAAGATCTCTGTCTGGATCGTCCACATGCCAGTGGCTGTTTCGCCACTCGTCGTACTGGTTCTGCCCGGCACTCAGGCCGAACCGGTTGAGAGCTTCGGGGATGAACTGCTTGTGGCAGGTACCACAGAACTCCGGTGTTCGAAGCAGGTTACGGTCGTAGTCCGCCAGATGCTGCCGGGGATAGGCGCGGATCAAGAAATCGGAGGCGAGCTTGCGCCAGCCGCGTGTCCCCTCCCAGATGTATTTCCGCGGCGGCGTCAGCACGTAGTCTGCGTTTCCCCTTTGATCGACCTCGGAGATCGAGTGGCAGACCGCACAGGAGATGCCTTCGTTTGCCGCGTGCGAGGAGAGATCCAGATCCAGGTTGTCCTTTGCCCCGGCGAACAGAGAGATCGGATCGTGGCAGCCGGCACA
>JASLMQ010001065.1 GCA_030746455.1 Candidatus Latescibacterota bacterium | reverse complement strand
AAGGTCCTGGCCCACACCAACGTAGCCGAGACGGGCAAGACCTACTCCGATCCCTACACGCTCGAGACACTGCAGGCGACCCGGCCCGGGCATCGTCGCCTGGAGATTGGAGACCACCCCGCGATGGAGCTGGCCTACCCGGTGTGGGACCCGGACCACGACGAGGCCGGGGAGGCGTTCCTTCTGCTCGGCGAACGGGATCCGAAGCTCCGGAAGCGACTGGGGACGCTCAGGATCGGCCTGCCCCTGCGCGAGTCGCTGGCGACGGCGGCCCGGATCTCCACGCAGCTTCTTTGGATCACCCTGGGCGTCGGCGCCGTGGGGCTGGTGCTTGCGTTCTTCATCACGAACAAGCTGCTGCAGCCGATCCAGCTTCTGGTGGCCGCGGCCGGGCGGATCGGACGGGGGGCGCTGGGCGAGACCGTTCCGGTCACGTCGTCCGACGAGACAGGTGATCTGGCCAGAAGCTTCAATCAGATGAGTCTGGATCTCGCCGAGACGACTGTGTCGAAGGACTTCCTGGACAGCATCCTTGGCGACATGCTGGACGCCCTCGTGGTGACTTCTCCCGAGGGCGAGATCCGAATGATCAACAGCAGTGCCCTCGACCTCCTCGGCTACGGGGAGGAGGAGCTGGTTGGACGGGACGTTCGGATGCTTCTTGTCGAGGAGGAGCCGCTCCTCGGGGGCGAGGGACTGACCCAGCTGGTCGAGGGTGGCCCGGTCCGAAACGTGGAGGGGGCGCTTCGCCCTAGAGAAGGGAATGAGATTCCCGTCCTGCTCAGCGTCTCGGCTTTCCGTGACCGCGAAGGACAGATGGGAGGGCTGATCGCGACGGCCAGGGATATCGGGGATCGGAAGCGCATGGAGGAGGCCCTGCGGACGGCACGAGACGAGCTCGAGCTCCGCGTTCGCCAGCGGACGTCGGAGTTGCACGGGATCAACGAGTCGCTCCAGAGGGAGGTGGAGGAGCGTCGAAATCTGGAGGAGCAGCTGCGGCAGTCGCAGAAGATGGAGGCGGTCGGCACACTCGCCGGCGGGGTGGCGCACGACTTCAACAATCAGCTGGCCATCATTCGGGGCTACGTCGACATGGTCCTGGATGAGCTCCCCGACGGCTCCCGCGCTCAGAGGAATCTCGAGGAGGTGAGCAAGGCGGTGCATCGCTCCGCCAGCCTCACCGAACAGCTCCTCGTGTTCAGCAGCAAGCAGCCGACGAACATGCGACCGGTGGACCTCAACTACCTTCTGGGCGACCTCCGGAAGATGCTGGGCCGGCTGCTTCGGGAGGACATCCAGGTCAATGCGGATCTGGACGAGGACCTGTGGACCGTTGAGGCGGACACGGGCAACATCAACCAGATCATCACGAACCTGTCTGTGAATGCGCGCGACGCCATGCCCGTGGGAGGAACTCTGCACATCGCCACGCATAACGTGATGGTCGACGAGGTCTACTGCCGGCAGTTCCGCGAGGCCAGGGCAGGTCGATTCGTTTGCCTGACCGTGAGCGACACGGGGATCGGAATGGACGAGCAGGTCCGGTCGCGCCTCTTCGAACCGTTCTTCACGACCAAGGGACCCGGCAAGGGAACGGGGTTGGGGCTCTCGGTGGTTTACGGGATCGTCAGGGCGCACGAGGGCTGGATCACGGTGCACAGCCGGCCCGGAGAGGGAACCCGGCTCGAGATCTATTTCCCGGCCAAGGAGAGCGAGGCCCGTCCCTTCCACGACGAACCGGGGTCGGGCAGACTTGCGGAGTACCGGGGCAATGGAGAGCGGATCCTGCTTGTGGAGGACGAGTCCGCGCTCAGGGATATGACGGCCCAGGTTCTGAGAGAGCTGAACTACAGCGTGCACGCGTGCGGGACCCTGTCGGATGCCTTCAGTGCCTGCAGGGAAGAGGACGGGTCGTTCGATCTCATCCTCAGCGACGTGGTCTTGCCCGATGGAAGAGGTACGGACCTCGTGCTTCGGCTTACCCGGGAGCAGCCTTCGCTTGCAGCGCTGCTGGTGACGGGATACACCGATGACGCGTCGGAGTGGGAACGGGTTCGAGAGGCGGGGCTGCTTCTGCTGCAGAAGCCCGTTCCCACGCCGGAGCTTCTTGGGGAGATCAGGAAGGCGCTTGAGGGGCGGACAGACGTGAGACGTGAGACGTGAGACGGAGAGGCAGGAGCCGGGAGACAGGATTCAGGAGTCCCGCCTCCGCCGGCACCCACCTTCGCCTCCGCCTACGCGGCCGGGGCCGTTTCGGCGGACAAGGAAGGCCTCGGTGGGCAGGGAGCCGGCTACGGCGGGCAGGCAGGGAAAGGCAGCAAGGGCTTCGCGTCGGCTCAATCCGCGTGCGTCACGGGTCACACACCATAGGGCAAACATGCGAATGTGGATCTGTAGACAGATCGCCTTAGTCATCATCCTCTCGTTGGTCCTGGTGTGCCCGGGACATGGCGAGGAGTCCGACATCTTCGACTTCTTCGAAGAGGAAGCCAAGGCCGTTCAGGTGGTCACGGGCTCGCGTCTTCCTGCCTCGATCCGCTGGTCTCCGGCCACGGTCTACGTGGTGACCGATGAAGACCTGGCGTCCTCGGGCGAGGAGACGCTGTGGGACGTGCTGCGGGGCGTTCCGGGTGTGGACGTGATCGGCACGCGGACGTTCTACGGGGAAGTCG
The DNA here is from genome assembly GCA_030746455.1 of Candidatus Latescibacterota bacterium. The sequence goes on along the minus strand of JASLMQ010001065.1, from coordinate 3,138 downwards.
GGATCCGGGGTCTCAACAAGGCGCTCAACAACCGCACGCTCGTCCTGTTGGATGGCAGGAACGTGCTCAACGGGCCGTTCGACGCCACCTTCTCTGGGAAGGCATACCGGTTGCGTTCGGCGAGATCGAGCGGATTGAGGTGGTCCAAGGACCTGCATCGGCGCTCTACGGGGCCAACGCGATCAACGGGCTGATCAACATCATCACCAAGACGCCGAAGCAGCTGTCCGGCGGACGCGTGCGCTATGCGGCCGGTGAACGGCGCGCGCACCTGGCGGATTTTGTCTATGGGGGGACGGACGGGCGCTCCGAGTTCAAGCTGGGTGGCGGCTGGCGTCAGTCGAACCGGTTCGGGGACGCCTCCAAGCGGGCATCCCGGGTTGGTAAGATCCACGCCTCGTTCGGCCGCGAGCTGTCCGAGAACACCCGGTTGGGTCTGTCCGCGGGTGCGGCGGGCCACAACACCGAGTTCTCCCTGGGCAGCGGTGGCATCGCGACAACCGACGGAGTGACGGGGTTCGCACGGCTGGATCTTGCCCACCGCGGAACCCGATTCAGGGGATTCTGGAATTGGTCCTGACCCACGTGGAAGGAGTTCGAGGGACCGACGGACCCGATCATGGACAACGATGTGGTGGACGTGGACCTGGAGCACGTGTTCGCCTTCTCTCGGCAGAACCACCTCGTTGTCGGCGGCAGCTACCGGCGCTCGGTCATCCGGTCCAACGTCTACCTCTCGGATCGGATCAGCCAGGATATCTGGTCGCTGTTCTTCGAGAGCGCGTGGCGACCCGGGGAACACGTCTCCGTGGTAACCAGCGCACGGTTGGATCGCCATCCTCTGACCAGATGGGTCTTCTCTCCCCGGGGCAGCCTGGTGTTCTCGCCGAACCCGCGTCACACCCTGCGGCTGTCCGCGGGCGGATCGTTCAGGAACCCGACGGTGACGGAGGGCTACCTGAGGCTCTACACGTACGTGCCGACGCCCTTCGAGCTCCCGCTGGAGGTGGAAGTGATCGGCAACACGGATCTGGATCCCGAGCGGATGACGATGGTCGAGGCGGCCTACAACGCCGAGATCCCACCTCTGAAGCTGTCCGCGGCGGCCTACCGCTACCGTCTGAAGGACGTTGTATCCGTCTTTTCGGCCGATCCCTTCATCACGCTCGGGGACGATCCCAAGATCTCGGTTCCCACGGCCTACACGAACCTCGATGAGGAAACGCGGTCATAGGGGGGCGAGGCCCGTGTGGAGGCGGCACTGAGTCCGAAGGCAACGGTGTTCTCCAACGTCTCGTACCGACGTGTGTCGGGCGAACAGGACTACCAGGCCCCGGTCAAGGGGGGGCCCAAGTACAAGCTGAACGGCGGAATTTGGATCCGGTCCGGGCAGACCTCGTCGGGCCAGGTTTCTGCAAGCCTATGGGCCCACTGGGTCGACAAGACCCTGTGGCACAATGCCAGCCTGACCGCACTGACTACGGAGACCATCGAGGTCGACAGCTACGCTCTGCTCAATGCCAGGATCGGCTTCGCCTTCTCGGGGTCGCTCCAGGGCCTGGAGATCGGATTGGCGGCATTCAACCTGGCGGACCGAGAACACGTCGAGATCCTTCCGTCTCGCGCGAAGGCCGACCTCGGTTAGGGCGGTGAAGTCGTTCGCCGCCGAATCACGGCTGGCGTGTCATACACGTTCTGACGGACCGGGGAGCTTTCGGGGAACCTATGAGTCCGTTTCACTACAGGGCACTCGCCACCATCTGGACGCTGCTGGCGATCTTCGGCCTCGGCCTGGAGAGCGCGGCTCAGGAGACCGTTGCCGTCCTGAGCGCGGAGCTGGCGCCCTATCAGGAGGCCTACGCTGGATTCGAGGACGCGTTCGGGTCGCCCGTGACACGGGTGTGTCTCCATCGCGAGACACCCGAGGTCGGACCGGAAACGCGGTTGGTCGTGGCCTTCGGGGGCAGAGCCGCCCTGACATCCTACCCCGATGGTGTGACGGTGGTCTATTGCCTGGCGCCGGGGGTTCGTCTGCCACTTCGGGCAGACCAAGGAGGGCGCATCAGGGTGGCGATGCTACCCAGGGCGGGTTTCGTGGTGTCGAACCTGCGGGAGATCCAACCGGATCTGGCACGTCTCGGGGTCCTGTGGGTGTCCGAGACGATGGGAGACTATGTGTCTCAGCTCGGCCAGGCCGCGTCCACGTTCGGGATCCAGACCCTCGCCGGCCGCCTGGGGAGTGAGGCCGAGCTACCCGACCGGCTGCGCGGCCTCCTGGCCGAGAGTGCCAGTGGCGTGTGGCTGGCACCCGATCCCGCTCTGATCAATGCCAGCACCTTCGCACTGGTGAAGGAGTTCTGCCGCTCGAGCGACATTCCCTTCTACGTGCCGACATCCGGACTGGTGGAGAAGGGAGCGGTGGCATCGGTGTCGAGCAGCTTCCGAGAGGTGGGCAAGCTGGCGGGAGAGGTGGCTCTGGAGGTACTGGAGGGCAAGACCGGGGATTCGGTGAGATATCCCCAGGCGGTGGAGACGACGCTGAACCTGGCGGCGGCGGCGGAGTCGGGGCTTGTGATACCAGCGGAGGTGGTAAAGCGAGCGGAACGGGTGATTCGATGAGAAGCGGAAACCATTGTAGATTGAGGAATTCAGATTTGAGAATCCAGGGACAAGCCGTGGAGGCTCAGGGAGGAGAAAGGTGGAAGGCACTGTGAATCAGGACACTGAGAATTCGACATGACCTCAAAGGAACGCATTCTAACAGCGCTACGTGGTGGCCAGCCCGACCGCGTGCCCATGCCGCTGCGGATGTGGAAGTTCCTCCGGAAGCATTGCGCCGACGAGCCCGACGTGCTCGAGCGGCACTTCGCAGCGCAGGAGGAGTTCGGCATCGACATCTGGCACTACGGCCTGGGGCCGTTGTTGCCTTGTTTCTCCCCCATCGGGAAGGCCTGGCGGGACGACATCGAGGTCGAGATGCATCACGAGGTGCGTGACGGCCGCAACCACTGGGAGCGGACGATACGGACACCGGAGGGAGACCTCCACGACGTCAAACAGGCCCTCATCCTCAAAGAGGGCTCGGGCACCGGCCCCGAGATCGTCGAGCCGCTGGTCAAGGACCTGAAGCGCGACCTG
>JASLMQ010001064.1 GCA_030746455.1 Candidatus Latescibacterota bacterium | reverse complement strand
AAACGCGTCGACCACCGTCTGCGCGCCGCCCTCCACAAAGCCCATGCTGCTCAGGGAGTTGTGGAAGAACACCGCATCACCCGCCTCGATGCCAACGCCCCTGAGGCCCTCCACGATCTCCCGCTTCCCCACCACCGTCTTCCCTTCCTTCGAATACCCTCTGCTCATGTCTCACCCTCCGCGCCGGGGAGCCTCGCATCGACTTCTCTGCTTCGTGCCCTTCGCGCTCTTCGTGGTATGTCCTGCTGCTGGTCTGGCTCAGTGCGGGCCTCGACTACGAATCTCCGGATCTTCCCGCACCTGATCAGTGTTCATCCGTGTTTATCTGTGGTTCCGCCTCGTTCTGTCCTTTACGTGTCGAGATCAACACATACCGTCCCCGCCTCGCTGAACCGGCACAACTCCCCCTCACCAAGCGTAATCCCCCACTGCCCATCCTCCCTCTCGTCCACGCTCAGTCGGAGGTGACGCCCGCGGTGACCCCCGATCACGAACAGGCGGCCTGGCCGTTCGGGCAGGGCCGCCTCCAGCCTTCCTTTGTCGGGGGTTCCGGGCGCCGGCGCAACGAAAACATCGGGAGATCCGGTGCGAGAGGGAATTCCAATCAGGGCGCCCCAAGATCCCGCCTGCGACACCACCTCCCCGACACCCCCTCCTCCCTCCGGCAGGACCATCCACAGCATCTCGCAGTACTTCTTCTCTTCCAGCCCGAAGTGGAGCTTCAGGTCCACCTGCTCCATCGCCTCCAGGTCCTCCGGCGGGATGTCGTAGCCGCTGAGGTAGTCTCGCCAATAGGGATCCACGGGCTGGGGCACCTGCTCGAAACCCGGGGTCTGAGCGCACGCACATGCAAGTCGGTATGGGCCGCCCGATGGAGGGACAATCTGCAGAGATCCGTCCGGCTGCGGGGTAACCGTGACGTCACGGCCCACGTGGAAATGGGCGTCCACCTCGTGCGTGCTTTCATCCGAGAACCAGACGCGGTCAAGGACGAACAGTGCGTTCTGCTCCCGATGGTGGAGAATCGTCCGATCGTATCCCGACAGGCCGCGGACCTCCAGGTAGGCCGCTGCGGCATCTGCGTGCACAGCCGAGTAGAGGTCTCCCTCGCCCGGGTGGGAACCGGTGATGCCACCCCCCGAATCCGGCTCCAGGCTCTGGCCGACCCCGTCGATCGTGAGCGCGTTCTTCAGCTCGGTCTCGAACCGGAAGTATCCCGATGGCCTGAACAGGTATTGCCCGCCAACGTGGAAGGTAAAGCTGGCCCGGTCGCGATAGTGGGCGTGCTTGTTCTGCGTGATCGTCTCAGGCGGCAGTCCAGCCCCTAGCTTCACCTGTCCCAACGGTCCGCCCGGCATCGTGCACTCGAAGGAAAGGACCGAGTCCTGCTCCCCCCACCCGCTCCGCGAGAAGAACTGGCCCATCGACGGGAAGTACTCCGAGAGGGGCAGCGTCTCGGGGTGCTGGGGATGAATGTCTGGATCGTACCACAGCAGCCGCCAGCTATAGCCGTGGTAGTCCTTGAGGAACGTCCGCTCCGACTCGTACTGCGCCTGCCACTGGGCCAGTCCGTCCTTGTTTTCAGAGGCCAGCTTGTAGAGCTGGTAGTCCACGGCGCCGCCGGTCTCGCCGTGATAGCGGCCACTGGGCGTTGAATCATCCAGAAACACGTAGGTGCCGTCTGGAAGCCAGTGATAGGCCCGCCACTTCGGCAGCGCCCAAAGCCAGGGGATCTCGAATGCCGGCTCGCCGAACACCCGCTTCCTGCCCTCGAGGTAGAACAGCATCGGACCAAGCGCGTAGTTCAACGGGGCCACCCCCTCGTTCCAGGCGCCGTCCGATCCCAGTAGAGACGTGATCTGCTCCACCTCCCCCTCGACCTCGGACAGCCACGTCCGGGCCTCTTCGTTGTGGGGAAGCAATGCCATGCATCCCACGCCCAGCCCGAACACGGGGACCCAGCAATCGTGGTAGAGATAGCGTCGGCTCCACCCACTCTCGCCAGATGCCATCCCCCGGACCATGGCCCCCGTCTCCACGGACATCACGTCCACCATCTGCCCGACCAGGTCGTCCGGCAGCTCGTCACCCAACAGATCCAGCCCATACGCCAGGGCCATCACGTGGAAGGCCACGAGATACGACTGGATCAGCTGGTCCCCCTGCGCGGGCCCGATCGACACCCAGTGACGGAGCCAGCGCTCGGCCAGGTCGCGCCAACGCGCGTCCGAGTCCAGGTGGTATGCGATGCCCGAGTTGACCACGACCGAGAACCCGATCTCCAGGAAGTCGCTGTAGTCGGGCTCCTCCAGATCCCAGCGGAACGGCCGCACATCTTCCCCGAGCCGCCCTTCGAGTTCGCCGACGAGGGCCCGGTAGAATGCAGCGTGGGTGGACTCGATCCGCTGCCTGAGTCCACCCAGCTCGTCCCGGTTCAGCACCAGCCTCGGTCCCGAATCTACATTCATCCGCCTCTCCTCCTGCCTTGCCTCGTCGCTTCCACGATCTCTATCGCCCAGGCCCACGTTCCCAAGCCGGCACTCTTACCGTACGTACCGTTCTACCCCCGCTTCGCCCCTGAACCCCCGCCTTTCTCTGTGTCCTTCGTGCTCTCTGTGGTATTCCTACGCTTTGCCCTTCCTATCGCACATCGTATCGCAGGAACCCCACATACGCCACCGCGAATGCCAGCACCTGAACCAACGCAAGCACGATCACCTCGGTTGCGATGGCGTCGACGGTTTCGCCCAGCGTGCTCGACCGTATGGTGAGTGCCGGGATCTCCTCCGCCTGGAGCCAGTCGGACTGCAGCTTTTCCTCATCCGCCTCACGTCTCAGGCGACGGGCGTACTCGCGGAAGTCCCGCCGATACTGAGCGTACGCCGCCTGTGCCCGTTGGTAGTAGCCCAATCCCGTGTCCGCCAGTTCCGATGCCGCGTAAGTGAGGCATGCCGCCGGCGAGGCGCGAGAGAGGGCCTGGCTGACCGTGACTTGGGCACCCGTGCTTCGCAGGTAGGCCTCCGCTATCCGTCCCTTCTCGGCCTCCCCCTCTTCCCAGCCCAGCCGTCCAAGGCGCTGACGCTCTTCATCTGAGATCTTCTTCTCGCGGTTCTCCCGTCTGAGTCGGGCGTACTCCTCCCTCACCTCCCGATCGATCCCCCGCTTCTGCATCTGCTGGTAGGACTGGGCGGGCCGAAGCCGTCTGCCCACCGACGCCAGCAGGTTGGGCAGCACCAGCGTCGACGCGACCCACAGCGTGAGGCAGATCAGCAACGACGACGACGGCCGTCGAGCCAGCACCGATACCGCCAGGCCGATCGTCACGAACAGGGAGAGGTAAAGCAGACCCAGGCCAGCAATCCCGGCCATTCGTGCGAGCGTCGGCCCGCTGGGGGTGACCCCACCGATGACGATCAGCAGCACCATACCCAGCAAGATCGCCAGCACGAATGGAATCCCGAGGGTCACCATCGACCCGATCCACTTCCCCACCAGGACTCGGTCCCGGCTGACCGCAGTCGACATCATCAGCCTGAGCGTGCCACTCCACTTCTCTCCGCAGACCGCGTCGAAGGTGAAGAACAGGGCCACCAGGCTCAGGATAGAGGCCACCACGTAGGAGAAGTCGGGCCTCGGAAAGAGCCCGAGAAGCGGATTCTGGTAGTTCGACTCGTTCGCCTGGCGCGACCACGACCGGGTGTCCGACACGTGGATCTGCGTCGGAGTGGCCGATTCCAGGCCCGAGGCGAGGGGCGCCAGCTCCTGTGGCCGTCTGAACGCGAAGATCCCTCGATCGTTTACCAGGGCGCGAACCTGTCTCGGAATCGACTGGCTCCCATCCACCGCGAAGGTTTCCCGCCGCTCCGCCGACAGGCTCGTGTGGTAGGTCTCGAGCCTCCGGGCGTAGTCACGGCTCATCAGTGCGGTTCCGAGAACGACCAGCCCGCAGAAGAGTCCCGCTACCCACAGGAAGCGTGACTCCCGCACGTGAAGCAGAATTTCCTTTTGCGCGATCCTCAAGAGCATCAGATTCCTCTATTCACCTCACATCGTAGCGCAGGAAAGCCACATATCCTGCCACAAAGAACACCAAGACCCACACAGCCAGAAGCCCGAGGTCGACCGAAGCCGCAACCAGCCGGTCGCGGAT
>JASLMQ010001063.1 GCA_030746455.1 Candidatus Latescibacterota bacterium | reverse complement strand
GTCCTGGCCAGCGATCGCCTGGATCTTCAACTGGCCCCCGTGCATGGCGGTGGTGACCTGGTGGAGATCCCCGTTGGCCAGAATGAGAGCTTCCTGCTCGAATACCGTACACGCGACTCCTACTACGACCGGGGAAACCCTGCGGAAGGGCTACTCGTCTGGCACGTGCGCCTGCTGCCTGGCGAGAGTGCCGACAGACCGCCACGCTGGTCGGTGGACCTTGAAAGCGCTGATGGTCGCTGGGTTGAGGCGGCCTATCCGCTGGGCGTGACAGCCGATGCTGTCAGCGGCGGCGACAATCTCGACTTCTGGGCCCACGATCAGAGTTACGCCGCGGCCCACGCTGGCAATCTCGGCGATGCGACGGATGTCTTCGATGGGGTCCTCCATGACCGATTCACACCTGAGTCCAATCCATCCGCCGTCTCCGCGTCGGGCGAGGCGCACCTGTCGCTCACGCACATCCGCCAGCAAGATGGGGAGGTCACGGCCCTCGTGCAAATGGCGCCGCCTCAGGTAGCACTCCGAGAGCTATCTCTGACAGCCACCGATAGTGATGGCGGCATCATCCTGGCTGGCGAACCGGTGAGCGTCAGATTCAAGCTGCAGAATACGGGCGGCGTCAGCCTCGACAGCGTGCATACGGTGCTCGGGTCGCAGGATCCTCTCGTTGACCTCGATTCTGTCACGGATTTCTTCGGCCGCCTTGAGATCGGTGAGACCAGCTTCGGCGCGGGCTCAGGATTCCCCGTCTTCCGCATCCGGCCCGACTTTCTTGGTGCTCATCAGGCGAGTCTGTCCCTAACGGTGAAGCAGGGGGACACGATCCTGGGATCCGTGGGTCTGGAGGCGGTGGCGATCTCGCCGAGACAGATGCTGCGCCAGGTGACAGTGATCGACACGAATGGCAATGGCGACGGGATGGTGCAGCCTGGCGAGATCTTCTCGCTGCGTGCGTCCTGGTCTGTCGTCGAGCCAGCCGTCGTGCGGCGTCACTGGTACCGGATCGAGGAACTCGATGGGAGCGGGGCGATCCAATTGGACCTGGCACCCGTGCTGATCGCCATCGAGGACTCGACGGCGTTCACGGTGCGTGGGCCGCAGTTCCTGGCCGACGACGTCATGCCCGGCGATTCACTCGCCTTCGTCCTCACGACGGGCAGTCCGTACTCGAGGTGGGAGGAGCGGGTGACGATCCCCGTCATGCCCGGTGCCGACCGATCTCCACCGGTGATCCGCTCATTCCGGTTGCGGCCAGCGGATGGGGAGATCCACGTCCTCCTTCGGCAGGAGGACATACTCGAGCCCTCCGGCCTCGCCTCCGTCGTGGCGGTCGTCTCGACTGGGGAGACGACCACTACGGTACCGCTGTCGCTCGAGGATGGGGCCTACCATGGCCAATGGGCGATCGACGGCACCGATCCTGTACGCGTGAGAATCCAAGTGACCGACGTAGAGGGAAATGTCGGCACAACGCGCGCACTCACTGCCTTCATCCCCGAAACACGAGACGGCGGGGCTGTCAGTCTGCACAGCTGGGAGCCCATTGTCCTTCCGGGGGGATTGGCGACGGTGCCGATCCAGGATGTGCAGTACTCACCGAACGTGCCTGGCCTGATCTACGGTCTATCGCAGAACGCACTCTGGCGAAGCGAGGACGGCGGGGCCTCGTGGGCACGGACTGGCCTAATGCTCGAGGGGCTGAACCGGCAGGTGCTGGTCGACGCATGGGATCCGCACCTCGTCTACTACCAGGAGGGAGCTCGCGGTCTCCGTTCGACAGATGGTGGCAGGAGCTGGGAGCGACTCATGCCGCCGCCGGAGTTTCTTGGCCTGCTGGCCGTTGATGTCCATCGCAGTGGCAGACTCTATGCGCGCACTTCCACACATCTACTCGTATCCAACAACGCCGGGATGTCGTGGGCCCCGCTGCTCGACCTGAGTCCGGACGTACTTCTCACACATCCAAATGCTGAGATCCTCTATGCACTTTCCTGGTCGGTGAACTCACTCCACGCCAGCTACGACGGTGGCGTTTCCTGGACCGAGATCAGCCAGGACACAAGACCATACACCTACTTGCCTGATCCGCAGCATCCGACCGGGCTGTTCCGGGTCGATGGTATCAAGGTGGAGTACTCCCTCGACGGGCTTCACTGGGCGGAGATTCGACTTCCTCCAGGTGTGCCCCGCTATCAGTGGGAACTCACGGCCGATCGTGACGACGGCGCCCTGTTTCTCCAGACGGGACGGGTAGGAATCTGGCGATCGGGGGTCCGCAACGGCGACTGGGAAGCCATTCCTCTACCGACAGGGTTGCGCGGGGCACGCTTCCGCCCCGATCCGACAGGAGGTGGGGGCTTTGCGCTCGGATCGAGCGGCGAGCTTGGTGCATTCCATACGTCAGACCTCACAACCTGGACATCGCGAAACCCACCCAGAACAAGCCTGCCCGTTGCGAGTATCTTGAGCGATCCGGGCAGCTCCCTGTTGGTGGGAGGGGCCGTTGCGGATGGAGAGATCTTCTCACCGTCGTCCTTCTCTCTCAGCGACGAGGACGACTGGCAGGCGTCGCCCCCGATCTCGTCAGGGCGATCCAGCTCC
>JASLMQ010001062.1 GCA_030746455.1 Candidatus Latescibacterota bacterium | reverse complement strand
TTGGATGGTCCCTCCTGAGGGCGGTCCAGGAGAACCGCATCAAGACCACGTGGTGCACCATCGAGCCGGGCTATTCGACCGAGTTCTACGACGCGGTGAAGGCAGACGGATGCGAAATCGCCCTGCACTACGACGCCCTGGACGGACGCCCCAGGACGTCCTGGGGGGAACATCAGCTCATCGGCCAGCACGCCTGGCTCACTCGCGCCGCGGATGTCTCGATCGTATCCAACAAGAACCACTACACCCGCTGGGAGGGACGCCTGGAGTTCTTCCGATGGTGCGTTTCACTCGGTATCCAGTGCGACCAGACCAAGGGACCGAGCAAGCTGGGCACGATCGGCTATCCCTTCGGGGGCGCCCACCCATGGTTCCCGCTCGACGACGACGGCACCGTCATCGACTGCCTCGAGCTCAATCTGCAGACCCAGGACCTGAATGTGACGTGCCCCGAGCACTTCGGCCCCTATTGGATCGATCAGGCGGCACGTCACCACGGAATCGCCCACTACCTGTTCCATCCGGCACATATCGACACGGACGGTGTGGCCACGGCCCTCAAGGGTGTCGTCAAGCGTGGCCGGGACAAGGGATTCGAGTGGTGGACGTGCGCACAGATCAACGACTGGGAACGGGCACGCCGCTCCGTGCGGCTCGAATCGTCCCGCCGTCGCAGGGGCGGCAGGTCATACACCTTCACGTCGGAGTCGCCTCTGAAGGACGCGACCTTGCTCTTCCTCGATCCTCGCGGGAAGGGAGAATGCGTGGAGCGGTATGGGTTCTCATTCCGGAAGGTTGTTACGAATCTGGATGGAGGTGTCGAGTTGGAGATCTGAGCTGTTGCATCAGAAAGACCGTGAGACGTGAAACGTCAGACGACTCCACTCCAAGAGCGATTGGCAGCTTGTGTCGTCTCACTTCTCACTTCTCACTGCATAGGCAATCCACGCACATGGCGGCTCACACATCTTCCTTGGAGCAATCATGAACCTCAAGCTTGACAATAAGGTCGCCCTCGTAACCGGAGGAAGCCGGGGGATCGGCCGTGCCATCGCCCTGGAGCTCGCATCGGAGGGGTGTCGCGTCGGGATATGTGCGAGGAATCGGGACGGACTCGATGCCACCCTCGCGGAGATCAGGGACCGGGGCGCGGAGGCCTTCGGCACGACCGCGGACGTATCCCGGCCCGGCGAAGCTGAACGATTCGTGGTGGAGTCGGCCGGGGCATTCGGGGAGGTCGACATCCTCGTCAGCAATGTCGGCGGCTCATCGGGGCGCATCCTCGAGGAGTCCACCGATGAGGACTGGGCGAAGACCTTCGATCTCAACCTCTTCCACGCCGTGCGTGCTACCCGTGCCGCCCTGCCCCACTTCGTCAAGGGTGGCGGTGGAAGTGTCATCATCATCTCGTCCATATCGGGGTGGAAGCCAGCCCCGTCCGGGGCTCAGTACGGCTGCGCGAAGGCCGCGGAGATGTTCCTGGCGGGCGCGTTGGCCTGGGAGCTCGGTCCTCACAACGTCCGGGTGAACACCGTCTGTCCCGGGTCCACGATATTCCCGGGAGGAGGCTGGGCGAACCGCCGGGATACCGACCCGGAAGGCTTTGGCGAATTCGAAAAACGGGAATTCCCCACCGGCCGTCTGGGTTCTCCGGAGGAGATCGCCGACGCGGTCGTGTTCCTCGCCTCCGAGCGGGCGAGCTGGATCAACGGCGCATCCATCCCTGTCGATGGCGCGCAGGGACGGCCGTCTATGTTCTGAACCCCTGACGACAGACCACAGACGACGGACCACCAGAACCAGACCACAGACGACAGACCACGGACCACTGGAATCGCGCGGAGGGTCAGGGCCGCAAGGCTGGTTCTTCCGTCGTCTGTCGTCCGTCGTCCATCGTCGCATCCCTACTCCAGGAGACCCTCAATGAAGATCTCGGCTGTGAAACCCATCCCGGTCTACCATGGATCCCGCAACTACCTCTTCGTCAAGATCGAGACTGACGAGGGCATCTACGGTGTCGGTGAGTTCGGTCTCACCTGGAAGGAGCAGGCCGGCATCGGGGCCGTCCAGCAGATGTCCAGCGATCTGATCGGCCAGGATCCGCTCAACATCGAACGCATCTGGCAGGTTCTGTTCCGAGGCGAGTTCTTCCCAGGCGGGCGGATCAACATGTCGGCCCAGAGCGCCATCGACATCGCCCTGTGGGACATCAAGGGCAAGGCCCTCGGCCAGCCGGTCTACATGCTGTTGGGCGGCAAACTTCGCGACAAGGTGGCCTGCTACACCGGCATCGGCGGCAAAACCCCCGAGGACACGGCCAGGGCCGCAGTGGCACGGGTGAAGGACGGCTGGAAGTACCTGCGCCTCTCCGTGATGGACCGAGATGGCGTGATGGAGCCGTCGACCGCCGTGCGCGACTCGGTCGACCATTTCGCCGCCGCGCGCGAGGCCGTTGGTCCTGAGGCGGAGATCTGCATCGACGTCCACACCCGTCTCGATCCGCCGGACACCATCAGGCTGGGTCGCAAGCTCGAGGCCTACGATCCCTTCTTCATCGAAGATCCCCTGAGATGCGAGAACCCACAGACCTACCGCCTGGTCCGACACCACGTCAGCTGCCCACTCGCCGTGGGAGAGCACTATGCGACCAAGTGGGAGTTTCGCCAGCTCATCGAGGAGGAGCTGGCCGACTATGCGCGGATCGACCTCTGCATCGTCGGCGGCCTGACCGAGGCCCGGAAGATTGCCAACTGGTGTGAGACCCACTACATCAAGACGGTACCCCACAACCCCCTGGGACCCGTGTCCGCCGCTGCGTGCCTCCACCTGGACATCGCCACCGACAATTTCGCGGTCCAGGAGGGAGGCCGTGTCGGCAGCCCGTTCATGGAGGACATCTTCCCGGTTCAGGTACCCTACGAATCGGGACACTTGCTGGTTCCCGACCGACCCGGGCTGGGCGTGGAGTTCGACGAATCGGCCGCCGCAAACCACGAGTATCAGTGGGGCCACGCGCCGAGGCTGCGTCGCGAGGACGGAGCTTTCACCAATTGGTGAGTGAGGGATGTCACATGCAGACCATTCGCGTTCCGTGGGCCGCCTGGTACGGTACCGAGAAGCTCGAGCTCAGCTTCCCAGACACATGGGAGCTCACCGTCGCCGAGATGGCGGGCGGGGATGACATCGGAGACGCCGGCATCCGCGAGGCCCTGGACTCGACCATCGGCACGCCCCCGCTGCGCGAGCTCGCCCGGGGAAGAAGCTCCGCCGCCATCCTCGTCGACGACCTGAGCCGGCCGACCCCTGCCTTTCGGCTCCTCCCCTATGTACTTGAGGAGCTTGCGGAGGCGGGCATCCCCGAGGACCGGGTGTGCATCATCGGGGCGGTGGCCGCGCACCGTCCGATGATACGGGATGACTTCGTCAAGAAGGTAGGCAAGGACATCGTCGACAGGATCCAGGTGCTGAGCCACAACGCCTACGGGAACGTGGATCTGGTCGGCCACTCGAGTCGGGGCGTCCCGATCTTCATCAATCGCGACTTCATGTCTCGAGAGGTCCGTATCGCGATGGGGATGATCACCCCGCGCGGCGGCTTCTTCGGCGGCGGCTGCAAGCTCCTGCTGCCCGGCGCGGCGGGTCACGTCACCATCCTTGCGAATCACCGCTACGTGCACGAGGGCTTTCGCGAACACCTGGCCGAGGTGGGTCGCATGGCCGGCCTGGACTTCATCGTAAACCCCCTCCTGAACGCCGATCTGGACATCATCTCTTTGGTTGCAGGTGATCCCGAGGCCGCCTACTGGGAGGGCGTCGACCGCGCGAAGTCGCTCTATCTGACCCCCATCCCCGATGCCGTCGACGTGGCCGTATGCAATGCCTTCCCCAAAGACACGGAGCTGATGCAGGCGGGGATGGCCCTGGTCCCCGTGCGTGGGACACGCGAGAGATTGCTAAGGGAGGATGCCACCGTCGTGATCGCCACGGCCTCTCCCGAGGGATTCGGGTGGCACACCGTCAACGGGCCCGGTGCGGGTTTGGCCCTGACACCATCTCCTCCGCATCCCCGGGCCGTCATCTTCTCCCCCAACGTGAACCGGCACGATGTCGACGCCCGGTTCGGGTCCGAAACGGTCCTGTGCAGAACCTGGGACGAGGTCATCGACACCCTCGTTGCCCGACACGGTGACCGTCCTCGCGTGGCGGTCTTTCCCTGTGCGGCCCTGCAGTATGGCGGGGAGTAGCCAACGGGCCTGCTTCAAACCCGGTCGCGAACGAGCAGGGAAGCGGGGGCGGCGTGTAACGCCGCCCCCTCTTCTTGTTCCCTCACGTCGTCGTGTACCGCC
>JASLMQ010001061.1 GCA_030746455.1 Candidatus Latescibacterota bacterium | reverse complement strand
GCGGCTGTCCAACGCGATGTTCAACGCCATTCTGGATGAGCCCACGCACAATATCGACCTGCACTGCTGGCAGATCGCGCGGGCCACCACCGTGCTGGCGCGCTCGGACGTGGAGATGAGCATAGAGCTTGCGGGGGCCTCCGCGGTGCGTTTCGGGCGACGCCGACCTGGCCGGAAGAAGGAGACGGAGGGCCCCAAGTTTCCCTGCGTGCTCACCGCCTACTACAACGACAGCGGCCGGTCGGCGATCTGCATCGAGCTGTCCGGCCAGAACGTGATCGTCGAGCGCGAGGTGCTTTGCGGCCTGCGAGCGGTTGTGAACTGCTTCAAGCTGCTGGAGCTGCTTCCGGGGGAGCCGGAAGGCACGGAAGAGGATCAGCTGTGGCTGGACGAGAACGAGGAGGTGACCGTGGAGGCGCCGTGCTCGGGGCTTTACGTGCGGAACCCGGATCTGGACACTTCGGATCCAGTCGGAGAGGGCCACCTGCTCGGGCACATCTTGGGGTTCTCCGATCTCAAGACGATGGAGGTCCGCTCGCCGGCCACGGGCTACCTGTACAGCTTCGCGGGGAACATGGAAGAACGGAAGCCGAAGCCGAAGCACACGGACCACCCGTACGTTGACACGGGCCAGCCGGTTGCCCAGATCATCCGTCCGTAGAACGCGAGGAGGGACGACGTGAACACGGAATCGGGAATCACGTACGAGGGCGGAACAGGCGACGAGCTGGGCATGCCGCTTGGCGGTCTGGGTACCGCCACGATGGAGATCGGGCGCAACGGCGCGTTCCAGAACCTGAGGATGCAGAACGAGTGGACCGATCCCTCTCCGGTGACCCCGGAGGCCAGCTTCCTGTCGGTCCACGCCAGAACAGCATCAGGCAAGGCAAGCGGGTGCCTGCTCCAGCTCGGGGGGACCGATGGGCTGAAGGGTGTTGAGGGGCTGACCTACACCGGTCGGTTCCCCTTCGTGGAAATCGGATACAAGGCAGCAGGCCTGCCCTGCGAGGTCAACCTGGAGGCATTCAGTCCCTTCGTCCCCCACGATGCCGATTCGAGCTCGCTCCCGCTTGTGTTCTTCACAGTTCGGCTGCGGAATCCGGGATCGGAGGCCGCCACGGCGGCAGCAGCCCTCTCCTGGCAGAACGATATCGCCGTCGAGCGAAGACGGCGGAGCTGGCCCGGCGCGGGCAACCGGAACTGCGTGATCGATCGTGGCGAGCCCGCCGTTATGATGGAGACCCGCGTCGAGGAGCTCTCGGGCTCGGAGTATCTCCTGGCCTGCCTGCCGAGCGAAGGTGTCACGTATTCGGCCGTTTCGGACTGGTGGCCCGCGCCCGAGGGCCGCTGGATGGGGCCGAACGTCAAGACCGAAGGAAAGGACTTCCTGGAAGCGTGGCAGTGCTTCTTGGCGGATGGGCGACTTCCGGAGGAAGGGGGATGGGACGACGGGCTGGGTCGTTTCTCCCATCACCGGCCGGTGGCGGCCGTCTCCGGTCAGGTGGAGCTCGCACCGGGTGAGGAGAAGGAGGTGCGCTTCGCATTGGTCTGGTACTTCCCCTTCCACTATGACCTCCCCGCTGCCCGGACGAAGGCGCTCCTCGGGCACCAGTACGCGGTCCGATTTCCCAACGGGACTCGCGGTGTTGCGGATTGGGCCTTTCCAAGGATTGAGTCGCTCTGTTGCCGAAGCCAGGAATGGCGGTCGCTGATCGAGGCCTCGTCGCTCCCTCCCAACTACCGGGCCATGGTGGCGGAGATCGTCTACCTGCTCCCCCGGATTTCCTGGTGGCTTGCCGATGGGACCTTTGTGCTCTATGAGTCGATCAACTGTCCCCGGGTCGAGGCGACGATCCTGGACATCTACATCGCACCCGTGCTGTCCGCGCTCTTCCCCGATCTGCACGCCAGGTCGCTGCGGGCCATCGCGGCTGCCCAGCTCGACAGCGGCGAGATCCCATCCACGCTCGGCATCCTGAGCGCCCGCAATCCAGAGTACCGGGTGTTCAACCCCGGCGATTCCAGCGTGTTCCCGATCGTGACGGTGTGGGAGATGCTCTGGGGGGGTGATCCTCAGTTCGTAGCAGACATGTACCCCGTGGTCAAGAAGGTGCTCCAATGGGGGGAGCGCGAGCTGGACATCGATCGGGACGGCGTGGTGGACGTGCACGGCATCGACCAGGGGTGGGACACGTTCCCGATGCACGGTGCCGCCGCCTACATCGCCGACCAGTGGATCGCAGCGCTCCTGGCGGGTGAAAAGATGGCGCGGCGCCTGGGCGACACCAAGTTCGCCGAATGGTGCGGCAGCATCCGCGCGAAGGCGTCGGAGGTCGCCGAAGGAGGGCTCTGGAACGGTCAGTACTATGATCTGGCGCACGACTCCGCCGCCGGCACCGAGTCCGACATCTGCTTTGCCGACCAGTTCACCTATGGGACCGTTCCGGCGGCCGTCCTCGAGCTGGGCGAGACCCACCCGTCCGAGCGGGTCAGGAAGAGCCTCGAAACCATCTGGAGGCTGAACGTGGAGCCGACCCAGTACGTCTGTCGGATGGGGAGCAATTCCGACGGGTCACCGGCCGATTCCACGGTCCACAAGGAACAGGAAGGGAAGGCGTCTCAGTCCAATTCCTTCACGCCGGTGAGTACCGCTCCACTGGCCTCGGCCGCAATCATGCACGGCATGGTGGACGAGGGTCTGGCCCTGATCGAGGAGACGGCGGACGTGATCATCAACCACGTCAAGCAGCCGTGGAGCGGGCTGCTGCTCTTCGACAGCCGGAACGGCGAGTGCTTCTACGGGCTGCACTACTCAGACTGCCTGATCATGTGGGACGTGATGTACGCCCTGTTGGGCTACCACGTAGACGCGCTCGAGCGGAGCCTCAAGCTCGCGCCGGTTCGGGTCCCCACGATGATCCCGGTCTTCGGGCATCTCTATAGCGGGCAGATCGCCTTCACCATCGATGGGAACTCCATCGTGCTTTCGATGGAGCCCATCTCGGAGAAGCCCGTCGTCATCCGGACGTTAGAGATCCGGTTGCCAGACGGAAGCGCACAGGGGGCCTGCTCTGTCAAGCACGGAGAGGTCCGTGAGATCGTGAGCGGCGAGCCAGGGGAGACGGTGCTGAAGGACGTGGTGATACCTCCCAGGGGAGCCCTGGTACTGCGCTGGACGTAGGCCGCCGGGAAGCTGTCCGTTGCGCGCTCAAAGAGAACGCCTGGAAATAGCGGACCGCTCCGGTCTGGCCGGGCGCGTTACTCTCAACCTGCAGCAGAGGATTTGAGATGAGCGAAGCGTCGGATATCGGATGCCGGTTCATGGAGTCGGTGGTGTTGGTGACCGGTGCCGCAGGAGGCATCGGGAGTGCGATCTGCGCGCGGTTCGAGGCATTGGGGGCCCGGGTGTTCCCGACGGATCGCGTGGTGATGGATGCGCCTCGGTTCATCCAAGGGGATCTCTCGGACAGCGCGTTTCCGCGGGAGTGGGTGGCGCGGGTGTCCAAGGAGGCCGGGCGGATCGACGTGCTGGTTAACAACGCAGGGATCTGCCCGCGCACCCCCCTGGACGAGATCACGCTTGAGGAATGGAACCAGGTGCTAACGGTCAACCTCACCTCGGCGTTCTTGCTCAGTCAGACGTGCATAGAGGCCATGATCAGGCAAGGCAGCGGCTCGATTGTCAACGTCGGGTCCATGGCGGGACGAATGGGCGGCGTGGCGGTGGGTGCGCACTACAGCGCGACCAAGGCGGCGCTGATCTGCCTGACCAAGACCCTGGCGCGGCATGGAGCGCCGCGCGGCGTGAGGGTGAACGCAGTGGCTCCGGGCGTGATCGATACGGAGATCACAGCGGCGGCGGCGCCTGAGATGCGAGAGACGCTTCGCGCCAGCATACCCCTTGGCCGGTTCGGCTCTCCCGAGGAGGTCGCCGAGACCATCCTGTTTCTCGCGTCCGCAGCCGCCTCGTACGTGACGGGCGTGACGCTGGATGTGAACGGCGGGCTGCTGATGGACTGAGGCTGGGGTGCCAGGGATCCATTGCAGGCAAGGAACCGAAGATATGAAGAAAGTCGACTATGCAGCGATGTTCGTAGCTGAGCTCGGCGAAGCCCTGGAGGAGAATCCCACCGCGTATGTTCCCGTGGGCCTTCTCGAATGGCATGGCGAACACATTGCCCTGGGGTGCGACCTCATCTGCGCCCAGGAGATGTGCCGGCTGCTCGCCAGGACCTACGGCGGCGTGGTGCTTCCGCCGACCTACTTCAGCCGCCCCGGATTCAGCGCCTACGCGGGAACGATCGATTTCCCCGAGGACGTGACCGTCCCGCTTCTGACCGCCCTCCTGCAACAGCTGGAGAAGGTTCGATTCGAGACGACCGTGGTCCTCTCAGGTCACGGAGGCACCACTCAGGAGAAGATGGTTGCCAAGGCGGTGGAGGACTACGAGAACAGAGGAGGGATGCGAATTCTCACCGTCTTTCCATACCCGATAGTGGGTATGCAGGAGACCTCCTCCCACGCAACGCCGGTGGAGACCGCTGTGCTTCGAGCCCTTTGCCCGGAGGCCGTGGACGTGTCGCGGTTCACGCCGGGCAAGGAGTACGAGATCGACTACGATCTGGGTCCCGAGTATGCGAAGCGCAGAAGAAAGTGGCAGATCACCAACGTGGACGTCCGGAGGGAGCCCCTGGATGATGTGGCCAAGGCGTTCCTGGATACCCTCGTGGAGCGGGTAGGTGAACTGCTGAGCGAGAAGCCGGGACGATGAGAAAAGCCTGCTAGAAGGGGTGGATACGCTGATGTATAGGTACAACGAGGTCTTGATCGTTGTCGGAGATGCCACCGAGACCGTGGACACCCTCTATCCCTACCTCCGTGTCCAAGAGGAGGGGTTCGTACCGGTGGTGGCAGGTCCGGACAGGCGCCGCTACCAGATGGTCTTGCACGAGATCCCGGACGGGTGGGACATCACTCGCGAGACCGAGGGCTATACCATCCAGGCCGACATCGCCTTCAGGGACATCCGCCCGGAGGCCTACGTGGGGATTTTCTACTCCGGCGGCCGGGCTCCCGAGTACATCAGGGATGACCCTGACCTCATACGGATCACGCGCCATTTCTTCGAGCACAACAGACCGGTCGGCTGCGTCTGCCACGGAGTGGAGATCCCGGCGCGCGCCGGTGTCCTCGAGGGGCGCCGCATGGCCACCGTACCGAAGTGCCAGTTCGACCTGGAGGTCTGTGGTGGGATCTTTGTAGACGAGCCTTGCGTGATCGACGGCAACCTGATCAGCGGCCGCACCTGGCACGACCACGGGCAGTATATGAAACACTGGATCGAGCTACTCCATGCTGAAAGGGAGCGCATGGAGCGGCGCGGTTGATGGCATAGATCGAGCGGATCGTCCTGGACGTACACATGAATGAGACGCTTCCCCGATCTCCA
>JASLMQ010001060.1 GCA_030746455.1 Candidatus Latescibacterota bacterium | reverse complement strand
GCACCAAACCCCGTTCAGGATCGTTCACCACCGCCTGGACGCGGTAGAAATACACCTGCTCGGCCTGAACATCCGTATCGACATATTCGGTTTGCGCTGTGGTAAAGAGCGTGTCGGACGTCACCGGCGCGAAGGGGGCCTGGGTAGACGTGGCTCGGAGGACCAGGTAGCCGATCAGCTCCGGCTCGGAAACGGCATTCCAGTTCACCTCGACCCGGCCAACCGATCCGGTCGCTCGGAGGCCCGACGGAACGGTCACCCCCGATCCCGCAGTCGTGAACGATGCCGACCCCGACCGGCCGCTCTCGTTCTCATCGCCGTCGACCGCGCTCACACGATAGAAGTAGCGCGCATCGATCTCCAGGCTGGTGGAGTCGGTGAAGGTCGTTTGGGAGGCACTGACAGTCCCGATCTGCACGAAGGCATCCTGAGTGTCCTTGGACCGGAAGACCTTGAAGTCCTGGAGGCCCGTCAGCTCCTGGTTGTTGGCGTCGGCCTGGGGAGCCGTCCAGCTGAGCGTGACGTGCCCCGTCTCCACGTCGGTCACGGCCGACAGGTCAGCCGGAGCCGCCGGCGGGCGTCCGTCCTCGGCGACCTCTGCGCTGGCGATCACCGACAGGTCGCTGGAACGCCCGAGGTTGTCGACAGAATTAACTCTGTAGAAGTACACGCTTGCGACGCTCCGGTCTACCGTGGTATCTGGAAACGTGTTGCGGGATGTGGTGATCAGGGTATCCGCCACCTCTCCCGCCAGGCGCACGAAGGTGCCCGTCGCCGAAGTGGACCGCCATACCCCGTAGCCCACCAGGCTGGTGTTGGCAACGGGATTCCAGGTGAGGGCGATGCGACCGATGTCGCCCGCAGCCCTCAGATTGCCGGGAACGGCCAGCCCCTCGTTGCCCGGAAAGCTCGGATCGATAGGGTTGACCCGGTCTCGCCCGCACCCCCACGCCACCACCAATGCCATCGCCAGGATTGCCGCAAGCCCGAAGCCTCCTCGGGCAGTCGTCCAGTGCCTCATAACCCTCTCCTTACGTGCACACCTGCCGGTCACCAATTCCCGGTCAACTCCCAAGCAGCGGCCCGTTGTGTCCTACAATCAACTCGAGCCCGCCGCTCCTAACCAAGTCCAGACCTGTCTCCCAAAGCCCGGGGGCCCAGTACCCAATTTCCAATTCTCAATTCACAATGGTCTTAGAACTTCTTCTGTACCCCAACCCGCACCCCTTTGGACCGAGCATCGCTCTCCACCTTCAGCCTCAACCTGCGGTCGTGCTTGGGGATGTTGTCGTCCACACCACTGGCCAGAAGCAGTCGCAGTCCGCTGGCCAGAAGCACCAGCGATATGCCGATGCTCATCTGGCTCTTCGTGTCCCTGTCGCTGGACCGATCGAACAGCCGCTCCGCATCCTGCGCGTTCTGAGCCGCCTTATACGCGTCGTACAGGTCATTGGCATCCCGCCGGAAGTCGATCGCCTTCTTGGCCATCACCACGCTGCCCCCCAGGAACAGCGCGCCGAACGTCCGACGGGCCGTGAAGAACGATTCCGCCCCGGCCGGTGCCGAAAGGCTGCCCGTCAGAAGCGCGAAGGCCAGTATGCAGCTGATGGCCCTGATGGTACGCTTATTCATAGATCCGCTCCTTGCCTGTCCGGTTTCCGGTAGAGTTAGACGGCGTGAGCCCCGCGGAAGTTTCGAAAACTCTCCGGCGGATTCCACGCGTTTCTCCGGCTGCGGAAGGGGCGCCTTCGGCTCGAAAAAGAGGGGCAAGAGGCGACAGCAGATATCTGGGAGATAGAGCAGGGAGGTCCAAGAGGTATAAGAAACCCCCTCCCAAAAGGCAACCCAAAAGCCGCCGCCCCTACTCGTAAATTCGCTCATCGGCCGGCTTTTCCCAGGTCCTCGGGATCTGGATCACACGGGTGCCTGCAAGTTTGTCGTGAAGGGTGCGGCCACCCGCATCCCAGGCCATCCAAAGCGCGCTCAGGCCGAGGGTCAACACGCCCATAACATACTGGCCCACGAATCGCACAAGCGACTGCCCCGGTGAAAGCCGTCCGCCGTCGGTGCGAACGATACGTATGCCCATCTCGCGCATCCCCGGGCTGTCGCCCGACCGAATCCAGCCGGGGACGGTCAGCAGCCCTCGATAGACCGCCACACCGAGAAGGACAAGCCCGATCCAGGGCCAATGCGCGCGCACGGCCGCGCCCGAGGTGGTCAGCAACCCCCCGACGCTGCCGGTATCGATACCGCCCAGGACCTGCTGGAATCCGGAGGGACGGGGCCGCATCATGGGTGGACCGGCCGGGCCATCGGAGGCC
Source organism: Candidatus Latescibacterota bacterium (assembly GCA_030746455.1). The sequence continues at coordinate 1,205 of JASLMQ010001060.1, read as the reverse complement.
CCAAAACTCCCCACCACGGCCAGCAGGGTGGTGCCGATCACGTAGAGAGCCCCCAGGGCCAGGGCGTGCACGAAGAGGTTCAGGAGTCCTGCCCACAACCGACGCCACAGCCCCGCCTTCACCGGGGGATCCCCCTCCGGGACGTCGGGTTCAGAATCCAGGTCCCGCAGCCGCCTGTCGATCTCCAGACGCACGGCCTCGAGCCGCTGAGGGTAGGCCCTTCGGTCCAGGTGCGCGTACACGTCCTCCAGCTCCGAAAGCGTGGCCCCCCGGATCTCCTCTCCATAGGCCAGATCGGCCGCCTTGTGCCACTCCGACTGCTCCATCGCGATTCCCGTTCGCTTTTGGGGCCTCTCACACCCTACGGCTTCCTGTCGGCCAGGGAGTAGATCGTCGGGATCAGCACCAGCGTCACCATAGTCGAAAAGACGAGACCACCGATCACGGTGATGGCCATCGGTGCCCGAATTTCGGCCCCCTGTCCCACAGGAAAAATGAAGCTCAGCACTCCCATGATCACGTCCATCGCGGCCTGGGGCAGGACGGTGCCCAGACCCGAGTCCACCGCGCTCACGAGAGGACGGAAGTTGAAGATGCCCAGGGCCATCGGCAACAGGCCCAGCACCGTTGTGGACGTGGTCATCAGGATCGGCCGCAATCGCACGCGGCCTGCCTGCTCGATCGCCTCCAGCTTCGGCAGCCCGCGCTCGCGACGCAGCGTGTTGATGTAGTCCACCAGCACGATGGCATTGTTTACCACGATCCCGGCCAGCATGATGAGTCCGATCAGCACGACGACGCTGATCGTCTGGCCCGTGGTGAGCAGGACCAGGATGACGCCCACCAGCCCGAAAGGGATGCAGAACATGATGACGAAGGGATGGACCAGCGACTCGAACTGGGAGGCCATGACCAGATAGACCAGGAAGATCGCGAGCGCGATCGCCAGCTTCATGCTCTCGAAGGAACGCTCGCGCTCCTCGTTCTGGCCGCCGATCTTGATGCTGAAGTCGGGTGGACAGTCGATTTCCCTGATCTCGCGGCCAATCTCGACCACCACGTCGCTGAGGCTTCTCCCTTCCAGATTGGCCGACACCACCGCGACCCGCTCCTGGTCTGTCCGGCGGATCTCGGCCGGGCCCATCTCCACCGTCACATCCGCCACAACGGCGAGGGGTATCGGCGCTTCGGCGTTCGCCGGGCTC
>JASLMQ010001059.1 GCA_030746455.1 Candidatus Latescibacterota bacterium | reverse complement strand
GCTCTGGAGGGCGACGTCTTGGAGCCAACTCTATGGCGCTTGTCCCGGCAGGTGCAGCTCTCCGGCGAATACCCGCCTCTGACACCGCTCACCGAGATCCCAAGCATCGGAGCGGTCAACTCGTACCGCAAGACGGAGTCCGGAGGGATGAGCAAGGTGCTCCTGATGGGATTCGCGCCCATGGGCAAGCGCGAGGAGGACATCGGCAAGTTCATCATCGAGTACGACGGGGACAGCTTCGCCGACGCGATGACCGCGCGCAAGGCCCCGCTCTCCGCGAGTGCCGAATTCCAGAACATGCTGGTTCCTACCGGAACGGGCAGCGCCCCCCACCCGATCGCCTACACAAGACTGTCCCGCGAGGAGAAGAGGTTCGTGCCCGACGCCAGCGGGGACGAGGCCTCATTCAGGGCCACGATCCCCAACCTGGCCGACAGCTGGGATCCGGACGACTTCCGTCGATGGGAACGCACCATCGATTCCCCGACTCCCGAGACGGTCACCATCACCGATGAGTACGAGCTCGGCGCAAAGCCCACGGGGGTGGATTTCACCTGGATCACGGCCCTGCCGGCGGAGGTCAGCGGAGACCGGATTGTCATCACCGGCGACTACGGCAGCCGGTGCGAGCTCACCTGGAATGAAGGCTGCACCGCGCGGGTCGAGCGGTTTACACCCTCGGATCCGGTCTATGAGGGGATGTATGTCGACAGGGATCGAGAGTTCAGTCGGATCCTGATACATCGCGACGGCAAGAAGGGAACGGTCGTCGTCAACGCGAAGTTGAGCGGCGAACCGCAATAGCCCGCCGATCCGCCGGCGCTGCCGGAGCCCGAGATGCCAATGAACGTCGAATACCGGGCGTACCATCCGGACGACAGCGTGGAGGCCTGCGCCGTTCTCAACCGTGCCTTCCCCAAGATCCAGTTCACGCACGACGCGTGGGAGGAGGTCGCCGCCAAGGACTTTGCCGCGCCCATCGCCCTGCTCGACGGACGTATCGTTGGGGCGATTCCCATGAAGCGTCGCGTCTACCGGATCGCGCCCGGCTGCGACGTTGCCGCGTGGGTGCAGTACCGGGTGGGTGTCGCGCCGGAGCTCCAGCGCCGAGGCATCGGGTCCGGCATGCAGGCCGCCATCAAGGGCTTCCTCCACAGCCGCGGAGATATCCTGCTGATCAACACCTGCGGTCAGGGCACGCCGCAGTACCGCTTCTACCGCCGAAACGGCTTCTACGACGTCGCCTGCCCCCAGCACTTCGAGGTCCGGCCCATCGTCGATGGCTCGACATCCGACGGCTTCCATAGGGTCTCGGAGGAAGACTTCTACGCGAACCGCGCTTCCTGGATCGACCTCTTCGAAAACTGTTACGATGAGGTCGGTGGCTATCCCTTACGAACGGGAGCATATCCCTTCGACCACCTGAGCCTGCTCCACAGGCGATCCGGCTCGTCGAGTGCCGCCTACGCGACCATCGGTCCCCCGGACCGACCCGCCGGCTACGTCATCTTCGTGGAAGGGGGCTCCGCCATCAACGTCCAGGAGCTCGCCGTCCGGGACGATGACGAAGCGCTCACCAGACAGCTGCTGGATGCGCTCCGGTCGCATGGCCGGCCGGTATCGCTTCCGGCCTCCCGTGGAACGACGCTCTGGCACATCCTTCACGAACCATCGCTCTCAGAATCCGTTCGGGTGGAGAGGACCCGGCCGATCATCGTCCACATCCTGAACGTCGAGACCACTGCAGACCGCGTCTGGCGACAGGTTCCAAGACTGGACAACGTCACCGTGAAGGTACGAACCAACGTCCGGGATGCAATTCTGCGGCCTACACCATCGGGTTCGAGGGAGATCACCTTAGAGCTCCACGAGGCGACCCTCTCCCGATTGCTGATGCGGAGGATCGATCTGGTGCAAGCGGTCGCAGAGGAGCGAATAGCCGTCACCGGGGCTGATCAAGCCGATATCGACGCGCTCGCCGACGCGCTTCCCCCCTGTCCCTGGGTCTACCACAGAATGGACGGGCTCTAAGATCGAGCGAACCAGCCTTTGGAATGCGCTCTGGCTGTCTGACGAAAGGACTCATGAATGGGCTTGCTCGGCTGCTTGACCGGTAATGGCAGGGGAGCCCCAATCGACGGGTCCTACACCTTCCATGCACGCGGCCTGAAGGCCAGGCTCACGCCTGATCTCGCGGATGACAGGGCCGCGATGTCGCAACCGATCGCCTTCGAATCCGGCAGCCTTACAGATGGCGATGCCGGAACGTCGGTCGGATGGAAGGGCCGCACCGTCGGGGAATCGGGCGTGGACATCGTCGTCGACCTGAAAGACGGCTACTTCGTGGACCGCGTGATCCTCCGCGGGCCTCGCGGTGACACCCCTCTGGGTCAGGATCCCGCCAACCGCGACTATGTCGAACCCTCCGGGATCAGCTGTGTCGAGGTCTACACCAGGGCTCAGGCTTCCTACCCGCTCACGCTCAGTGGGCGCGCGGGCCAGCCCGGGCCGGACGCCCTTGCCGGTGACACCCAGACCGTGGAGATTGGCGCAGACGCCCGCGAGCTGGTCGTCCGCCTCATCTCCTTCCAGCGAGACATCCTGCTTGCCGACCTGGAGATCTGGGGCGCGTCGATCGACGAGCCACGCGTCTTCCCCGTGCCTCGGGAGACGGAGCTTCATTCCGGCAAGGAGCCCTTCAGCTTGACCGATGGCGCCGAGATCACCATCTCGGGGGACGCGTCTGAGGAGACACGCTTTGCCGCGGGGCTCTTCGCGGAGAAGGCCAGGGAGCGGTTCGGGATCGAGCTGGACACGCGCGAGCTCGAATCGGACGACGTGCCCGATGGGGCGTTCCTTGTTGGCGTACCGGGGGAGTCCCCTGCGCTCGAACGCGATCTCGGGTCGACAGATCTCAAACCAGAGGGCTATGTGCTGCAGGTCGCTGCCGACGCCGCTCGCCTGCTGGCATCCGACCGCCGCGGCCTGATCTATGGCGTCGAGACACTGCTCCAGCTTCTCGAGCCAACTGAGGACGCCGCAACGGCCCCCGCATGTCGTATCGAGGACCATCCCCGGATGGAGTTCAGGGGTGTCCACATCTACCTCCCGGCCCGAGACGAAATCCCCTTCGCCAAGCGGCTGATCCGCTACCTGCTGGCCCCGATGAAGCTGAACACGGTCTTCCTCGAGCTCGCCGGCGGCATGCAGTTCGAGCGCCGTCCTGAGATCAATCACGCGTGGGAGGAGGCCAACAGGAGAGCCGCAGAGGGCGGAGGTCGAGGGGTCCCACATGGGAGTGTCTGTGGCGGCGGATGGATCACCAAGGAGGAGATCAAGGACTTCCTCGACTACGCCCGGTCCTACGGCCTCGAGGTTATCCCTGAGATCCAGTCCCTCAGCCACGTTCAGTATCTGACCATCACCTACCCGGAAATCGCAGAGGACCCTGAGGACGAGTACCCGGACTCCTACTGCCCGCTGCACCCCGAGAGCCACAAGATCGTCTTCGACATGATCGATGAGGTCGTCGACCTCTTCCAGCCCCTGCGCTACGTCCACATGGGCCACGACGAGGTCTACACCATGGGGGTTTGCGAGCGGTGCAAGGGCAAGAGCCGCGCCGAGGTCTACGCGCACGACGTCAACAAGATCTATGGCTACCTGAAGGACAAGGGGCTGGGCATGATGGTCTGGGCCGATATGCTCCAGGATTGGCGATACTACGCCGGTCCGGACACGATCCCCCTGATCCCGAAGGACATCGTCATGCTCGAGTTCGTGTGGTACTTCCGCACCGGCCACGACACCGAGGACGTCCTTCTGGACAACGGTTTCAAGGTCATCATCGGCAACTACTACTCCTCGCACTTCACGCGGTTCGCCTCCCGCAGCGCGAAGGAGAACGTCATTGGCGCGGAGGTGTCGGTATGGGGCGGAACGAACGAGGAGACGATGGGGATTCGGGGCAAGCTGTACGACTTCGTCTATTCCGCCAACACCACCTGGTCCGACCACCACCAGGACGAGCTGCGGTGGACCCTCGATCGCAAGATTGCCGAGATCATGCCCCGGCTTCGGTCCCAGCTCCACGACACACCCTACCCGTCTACCGCTCGTGACGTCTCATACACCCCCCTCGATCTAGAGGGATCGTGCAACGCGCCACTCCGGGATCTGACCGGCCAGAAGGGCCTGTACGATCTCTCCGCTGTGCCTCGGGGCCAGGTCTCGCTGCGGGACATCCCCTTCCAGGTCGACGAGGGCGTCATCCTGGCCGAAACGCCCGGCACCCGGGACACGAGCTTCCCCTCGGAGATCCAGGCCGAGGTCGACACGCAGGCCGACAGCCTCGTCTTCCTTCACACCTGCACCGCCATTGGACCCGTCCGCGAGCCCATCGCGCGCTACGAGATGCGCTACACCGACGGCTCGGCAGAGGGAATCGACATCGCATATGGCCACCACGTCGCCGAATGGAACCGCAGGCACGGCGCCCCCCTCGCCAACACGGCCTACCGCCACTTCGGCTACATCGCGACCTATCCCGCCGACGCCGCGTGGCAGGGGAAGACACCGCAGGGTGACGACATCACGCTCTACGGCCTGGAATGGATCAACCCACATCCGGAGAAGCACATCGGCGCCGTCCGCATCGAGGCCCTGAAATCGGGAGGCGTCTGCTCGCCCGTCGTCGTGGCCATCACGGCTGTCAGATCCACCAACGATGATGGGAATACGAACTGAGCGTGGGGCTGAACCCCCGCGCT
>JASLMQ010001058.1 GCA_030746455.1 Candidatus Latescibacterota bacterium | reverse complement strand
CGATACCTGCTGGGCTTGCCATTGACGGGCTCAGTGCTCTGAGCAGGTCGTTCGACTCAAGCAAGGTGTCCAGAAAACCCCCGCAAATCTCGGACAATAAGTCCTTGATTATTCGTGCCCGAGTCTGTATGTTTCTTTCGTCCATAAAACTATAGTTTATTGGACCCGATGAACAGGAGGCCAACCATGCCACCGAAGAAGAGGCGGGCAGCCATCTACGCCCGCGTGTCCACCACCGACCAGGACCCACGGATGCAGCTCCGTGAGCTGCGGTCCTATGTCAAGCGCAGGGGCTTCGATCTGGTCGACGAGTACGTAGACAAGGAGAGCGGGGCCAACGGAGACAGGGAAGCGCTGAACCGGCTGTGGCGGGTCGTCCGTGCGGGCAAGGTCGACATCGTCCTGGTGTGGAAGTTCGACCGGTTCGCACGCTCCACCAAACAGCTTGTAGACGCGCTTGAGGAGTTTCACCACCTGGGCGTCGACTTTGTCAGCCTGACGGAGCAGATCGACACCTCTTCGCCGATGGGCAAGGCGATGTTCACGATCATCTCGGCCATTGCCGAGTTTGAGCGATCGCTCATTTCGGAGCGGGTGAAGGCAGGCATCGCAAAGGCCAGAGCACAGGGGAGGCCCCACGGCAGGCCGAGGGTCGGTCAGGACACGGTCCGGCAGATACGTACCTTGCGCGGGAAGGGGATGAGCCTGCGAGCCATCGCCAAGAGGCTGTCGGTGTCGAAGAGCACGGTGGACAACTACGCGTGACGGGATGGCTCAGTGAGGTGCAGTTCGGGGCCGAATTTCGGGCGATCTGCCTGTGACCCGGCTCCAGACCCACCTGGAAGGAGATCGGGCTTTATAGGGCCGAAAGGTCGGTCTCTGCTGCGTGTGGATGCCGGGAATGAGTACCTGCCGTGGGCCAAGATCGGATCAGTTGCAGCGCCGACTCCCCCGTGACCTCGCCGGTGTCGATCAGGGACTGGACGGCCAGGGCGGCAACCTGACTGCCCCCTCACCAATTCGGCGGCGGGGTCTTCTGTTGCCGTCACGCTTTCTTCAGAGCCGGGAGATAACCAGAACAGACCTACACGGGGAGGTAAGGCACTTGGTCTGCAGACACGCTGGGCTTCGTAGTATACGTTACCGCTCGCGTTTGGCAACCAATCGAAGCTGACTGGAACCCGTCATTCGCTCCCGTGGTTCTCCTAATCAAGGCTTAGCCGGTAGCTACACAGGTGCGATTGGCTGGCGAAGTAGAGGCGTCTCCTGTGGATGACCGTACCTGCGGTGATGGGCTGGGGAGGGGTCGCCAGCCTCTCGTGGTCGAACGTGCCGGGCTCGATCCTCACGATGGCCTTGGAGAAGGCGGCGTACAGATCGCCGTCCGGGCCATTTACCAACGTGTATCGTGGGAGGCCGCCGTACTTTGACATGTCCTCGTGGTGGACCACCTTCTTCGTCGCGGGATCGAAGACGAAAAACCAAGATCCCGTCGCGAGGCCGTAGACGAGGCCGTCGGGACCCACCTCGATACTGAAGACCTCCGGGGCGCCGGAAACGGGCGCGGTCTGGAAGACGACTTCCCTCGTCGCCCAGTCCATTACATAGAGCACGCCCTCCTCGGCCTGCGGATGGCCGCCCCCCGGCGTGTTCACACTTGTGCCGCCGATCAGGTCGCCGTTGCGGAGTGCCTTCAGCGTGATCGTGCTTTGGTAAGGGACGACGTTTTCGTGGGAGATGAGGGAGGCACGTCCCGTCTCCAGATCGTAGATGCCCAGTCCTCCGCCGCACATGCCGTAGCCCGCGAATCCGGACATCAGCGCATGGCGGCCGTCCGGGTGGGCGAGGCACGTCCGGGGTCGCGTGATGTCGCCCTCGAATCGGGCTACGACCCGCGGATTGGGATCGTCGCCGGTCTCGTTGTTCCAAGGCCTCCGCGTGTCGTACTGGTAGAACCACGCGCCCGAATAGGCCGCCCCGAAGACATAGGGACCTTGAACGGCCATCGCACAGTAGTTGCCTTCCCCCACGCGTGGCACGGGTCCCCAGTCCTCGAGCCGATCGCATTCGGCATCGTACGCCACGAAATGCATGGGATGGCACGTGGACAAGTAGATCCTCCCATCCGGCCCGGCGACGAGCGACGTGATCCCCGCGCCTTCCGAGGTATAGTCGAACGTGATCCGCCGGCCCTCGCCGGTCCCGGGGCACTTGATCTCCATCCTCCGCTCGGGAAGGTTGTACTGGACAAGCCTGCGCCCATCGGAAAACGTACCCTGCTTGCTGCCCCAGCCGATCGCGCCCGTGCGGCGGGCTGGGGCCGCGTCTCCCTCTGT
>JASLMQ010001057.1 GCA_030746455.1 Candidatus Latescibacterota bacterium | reverse complement strand
TCGCGCGCGGCCCACCCCTTGACGGCCGATGGCGCGTTAGGTAGTTTAATTGCATTGTTCAGGATAACTACACGCGGACCTGCCTACGGATTGAATCGCCGATGCTCCCACGCCGACTTGAATGGGATGCGCTGCAACGCTACCTGGATGACGCGGCCAAATCCCAGCCGCTCTCCGCGAAGGAGGAGCGGGCCCTGGCGGAACGCATCCAGGAAGGAGACGTCGAGGCACGTGCCGAACTGGTGATGGCGAACCTCAGGTTCGTCATCGCCATCGCCCGGCAATACCAGGGCAGGTGGCTGCCGATCGAGGATCTGATCAGCATCGGCAACCTGGGGCTCATCAGCGCGGCGGAACGTTTCGACGGCACCAGAGGGGTGAAGTTCATCTCCTACGCCGTGTGGTGGATCCGCCAGGCCCTGAGTGAGCAGTCGCGGATCGTTCGTCTTCCCGGGAATCAGGTGGACCTGCTACGGCGCATCTCCGAGTTCGGGGAGGCCCAATACCAGGAGACCGCCTCCTGGCCTGCCCCGGAACACACGGCCAGGGCGTTGGGCGTTCCACTCGAGACGGTGCAGGAGACCCTTGCCAGGAATCAACACACGCTCTCGCTCGACGCCGCGCTCGGCGATGAGGAGGATTCTGCCAGCCTCATCGACGTCATAGCCGACGAGACCGAAGAGCCTCCAGACGCGGACCTGGCGCGCCGCTACCTCGAAGAGGAGATCGGGACCGCCATGGGTTGTCTCGATGAGCGCGAGACCGAGGTGATCGGGCTCTATTACGGCCTGGCTGGCAGGGAAGCTATGAACCTGGGCGAGATCGGCCGGAAGTTCGGACTGACACGCGAGCGCATCCGGCAGATCAGGGACAAGGCGCTCAACAAGCTTCGGAATCCCGCTCGGGCGCGGAGGCTCAAGCCCTATGCCGATGAGCTATAGGTTTGATGGGTCAAGACCGGGAACTACGAATGCCCTTGACATTCTGGGCCTATTTAGGTATTTTAGTGCTCCATTACTTGTATAGCTCAGCAGGTCGCCATGTCTGCAATGCCCACACTCTCAGAAGCCGCCATTCTGGCCTTACACGCCGTGGCTCTGTTGGCCATTCGCCAGGGGCGATGCGTGCAGAGCAGAGAAATGGCCTCGACACTGGGCGCGTCACAGGCGCACTTGTCGAAGGTGCTGCAGCGATTGACGAAGGTGGGAATCCTTCGCTCCATCCGGGGACCCAAGGGCGGGTTCGTGCTGGCCAACGGGGCTCGGGACACCACTCTGCTCGACGTGTACGAGACCATCGACGGGCCGCTTCCCCGGCACAGCTGTCTCCTCGGCACGCCCGTTTGCCTGGGAAAAGGCTGCGTGATGGGCGGGCTCGTGGCAGCCATCAACCAGCAGATCCGTGAGCACCTTTCAGGCACGCGGATCTCGCAGCTATCCGAGATCGAGTGGAAGCCCAACTCACACACCCAAATGGAGGAAAGACCATGAATTCTGCTGAAGCCCACGCACACGACCACGCCTCCGGAGCTTGCCCGGGAGCAAAGACGATGAGTTTCGCCGATCCGACCGCTGACGCCTGCCACCAGGAAGGCACCCGCCCCTCGCAACTTCGGCAGTGGCCCATCCAGCTCCACCTCGTCAGTCCCGATGCGCCGTACTTCGAGAAGGCGGATCTCCTGCTGACGGCCGACTGTGTACCTTTCGCCCTGGGGGACTTCCACAAGGACCATCTTGCCGGGAACAGCATCGCCATTGCCTGCCCGAAGCTCGACGAAGGGCAAGAGATCTACCGGCAGAAGATCACGGCGCTCGTCGACGAGGCGAAGATCAACACCCTGACGGTGATGATCATGGAAGTGCCTTGCTGCCATGGACTGCTGCGGTTGGCCCAGGATGCTGTGGCACAGGCGGAACGCAACGTGCCCATCAAGGGCAAGGTGGTCAGTCTGCAGGGCCAGATCCTGAATGAGGAGTGGGTGTAACGGCCCCCGACCCTCGTCCCCCGTCTCGCCGGGCCGGCGAGAGCTGCGGAGGTAGCCCAATGGAACGGTACCTGACCACCGGCGTCAAGGCGATCATCGACGATCATCCCGGTGTTGGCGACATCCTCGAGCGTTACCACATCGCCTGCGTGCCATGCACCGTGGGCACGTGCACACTGGCGGACGTGGTGAAGTTTCACCACCTGACGTCGCAGCGCCAGGCGCAGCTGATGTGGGAGATCGAGAAGGCCCTCTATCCCGATCGGTGTGTGCCTTCGCCCGAAGTGCTTCCCGAAGAAGAGCTGCCTCCGCCGGCGGCGCACAGGTTCTCTCCGCCGGTCCGCCGCCTGGTCGAGGAGCACGTGTGGATCAAGCGCCTGCTGGCCGTGCTTCCCTCGATCCTGGAGGAGATCGAGAGCACGGGCCAATTCGACGCCGCCTTGATTCGGGACGTCCTCGACTTCATACGCGGTTACGCTGACAAACTCCACCACCTCAAGGAGGAGGGCATTCTCTTCGACTACGTCGACCCGGAGGAAGAGCTCGTAAAGGTCATCTACCAGGACCACAGCAGTGCTCGCGGGCACGTTCGCGCGGCGGGAGAGGCCGTCGCCGGTGATGACATCGACGATCTGTGCAGGAGCCTCCGGTGCTACCGCGAGCTGCTGACAGAGCACATCGACAAGGAGGACGGCGTGCTCTTCCCCTACATTGATCGGGGCCTGACCACGACTCAGGTTGGCGAGTTGTTCCGACGGTTTGATGAAGCCGACGGGCAACTGGAGGACGATGTCCCCGAACGATACGAGCGGTTCATAATGGACTTGGAGAGCAAATACGAGGGAGCGGCTTCGACGTCCGATAATCCCTGAGAACGGAGCCTGGGTGGCTTCAGAACACCCCCGTCGGGGAGCTTACCGTCCACCTAGACTCCTATGGACTGGCCACGAAAGAGCCCCCTTGGCATCACGCCTTGGGGGCCTTCGCTATTCCCTCCTGGCTCAGGCCTCCCCGGAAGGCACTACCACGCAGGCCACGGAATCGGACTGCGGCGCATCTTCATATCGGGAAGACAGTTCATAACCCAGGTGTCTCAAGTGGGTCAGCCCTTCTGCGCTACCATGCCGTAGAGGAGCGGATCGCAGCAGCTATGCCAGCTTGGCCACGAGCACGGCGACATCCTCGGCAAAGGAGGGGACTTCCAGGGCCGCCGTCCCATCGCTGTCGACGTCAAACGGATCGGATGTATCGCCACTCTTAGGATCGAGTGTCCGGACCGCGTATCTGCCGGGCGGCAGTGTGAGAGCAACGTTCAGGGACCGGGCTTCACAGGCGTTCAGTCTATGGAGCGCCTTGTCGACGAAGTAGAGGATATACCTGCCGCTCCCGTCGGCCGACGCGGCGTACCCATATCCGGGGATATCATCGGGGAGCACACCGGTTGCCGGCGAAAGGGCCCCGAGATCGTAATGGGCAAGCAGCTTGTGCAGGATGCCGATCCATTCGCGTAGCGGCCGTCCGTCCAGCAGCCTGCCGTCGGCTATCGGGGCCCGGCCCGAGCCGGCTTCGTCCGATGGCGTGAACGACCAGTCCAGGTTGCTGTAGCCTGCGCCGCCCGACAGGATCATCTCCCAGGCTTCGGCTCGATTGACCCCATATCGCTCGGATTCTCCTCGCACGATTCCCGAGAAGGTTTCGTCGAAGACGATGGGCTTCGGGTAGGCATCCCGCTGGCTCAGGAAGTGCCAGATCAGGCCCGCCCGGTCGCCCGCATTCTTCGGACCGCGGAACTGCAACCCGCCTGCCGCTTTCTTTTCTGAAATGTAGTGGTAGTTGACAATGTCTACGTCCGGGTTCTCGAAATAGCTGCGGTCTTCGTGGCGCCTCACCAGGGGGTCGCCCTCGTCGGAGACGGTCACGATGAAACTGGCGTTGGCCGCGATCAGGTGTTTCTTGCGCAGGTTCGCCTCCGTCTCACGGATCACGCGCGCCAGGTGGGCGTGCCAGCCCACCACCCTCCGCTCGTTCTCCTCGGCCTGCTCACCCCGTATATTCGGCTCGTTACAGATCTCGTAGTAGACGTTGTCATACCGGTTGAGCTCGGTCACGACCTTCCGCACGAGCCGCTCCTGGAAGGCCACGATGCTCGGCGTGTCCAGTGTCATGAAATCACTCGGCGCCTCGAGGTCTCCTCCCACGCCGTTGACGTTACTGATTCTGCTACAGGGAAACAGATCATACGTGTCCTGACTGTAGGGGTTGCAGAAGAGGACGATCTCGCATACCACGCCCGACGCCGCACATTTCTCGACGTAATCCTTCAGCCGGTCGAAGTAGGCTCCGTTCCACAGGTCCAGGTCGAACTTTCCGAGGCCGTCCGCGGCCTTCCCGTGGCCCGCCACACGCTGCCAGGGCATAACCGAAGCCTCCGGCCTGGGCGCCAGCGTGTTCTCGATACCCAGTGCCGGAATGCTATGCTCCACTTCCCGGTAGAACGTGAAAACGCGGGTGGCGTTCTGCCCCGTACGGCTCATCTCTGTCAGATAGACGTCGTAGTCGAAATCGGCATTGAGCACCGCACCGTAGTGCTCCGCTGAAGTGAGGATCTTGAACGGCTTCCCCAGGTAGAGGAGACACCTTGGGTTCTCCGGGTGAAGGGCGAGCGTGCGGTTGGACATGGATGCTCCCTGTGCTATGGGCGAGATTGCGCCGCAATCACGGGACGGAGGCGAGGTAGTCCCCGTCCTCTGCTGCCATCGTGCTTGGGGTTCCCTTATCGGACGTTTCGGTTCCCTGCTGTGTCAACGTGCTGGGCAGCGTGCAGATACGGATCTGGGAATCAGCAGATTTCGAGACGGAGAGCGTACTCATGTGTTCCCCCCCCGGAGGGCGATCTTCCCTGGCTCATCGCCGACCCTATGAAAGCGTCGAATGGAAACCTCTGGTCAGGGATGATGTGGGGGGGCTGAGTCTGAACCCGAGGGGAGTAGCCTTCTGAGCGGCGGAGGGCTCTGGGCGATCCCTACCGGTCTCTGATCTCGAGCTCCTGTCGGGCGACCACGTGGACCCGTGGCGGGATGTCCCGGTAGACGATGACATTGGGACCCGCGACGCTGTGGGGGCCAATCTTCCGTCCGGGCATCACCTTGGCCCCCGTGTTGAGGCTGCTGTGGTCCCCGATGAAGGCGCCGAGGGATTCCAGCCCCGAGCTGATGAGCTGGTCCCCCACCCTCACCTTCACGATCCCCCCGCGCCGCTCGGTCGTGCTGCAGCTCGGCGTCGCTCCCGATCCCTCGCCCCAGACGCCGCTGATGTGGCACTGATGCCAGAAGCCCACGCGCCCCAGCGCCAACGCCCCGTACTCCGTCGTGTATCCGATCTTCGAGTTGTGCCCCACCGTGCCGCCCACGTAGCACTGTGGGCCGATGGTACACTCCCGGCCGATGAAGGCCCCGTTGATGTACGAGTTGGCCAGCACCCTGGTGCCCTGGCCGATCCAGGCGTTCTTCACCACACTGCCCTGTTCGATGAAGACCCCATCTTCGATGACCACCCTCCCCTCGATCTTCACGACCGGCTCGATAAGGGCATTCTCGGAAACCGAGGCTTCGGTGGTCGCGTACAGGTAGGCCTTGACAGCCCCGTCGCGAATCTCCCAGGGATAGTCCAGATCGATGAACTCGTGGTCGCTGCGGGCGATCTGAACGGGCTGGGTCTGCGCCAGCCAGGCAAAGAAGCGGGCCCATTCGTCCGGCTCCGCTGCGACAAACTTCTCAGCCCATTGCCAGATCCCGGCGTCCGCGACACACAGTCCGGCCACCAGGTCGTCCTCGTCACGCTGCCGATCTCCCGCTATGTCCCGGATGCCCTGCAGCCGACCGTCCGCATCAGAAATGGCCTGTTCATGGTATAGCGGGCGCGACGAGGGACCAACCGCCAGAGTGCAGAGGGCATCTGCCGTCCTGTGCACGGCCAGGGCCTCGTGTATGGCTTCCGGCCGGATGAAGCAGTCGCCGCAGACAGCGAGAAACGGCCCGGCCAGCAGTTCCCTTGCCTCGAGCAGACCGTGAATCGGCCCCAGGAGGTCCGATTGTCGCACGTAGACGACACGGACGCCGAAGGCGCTTCCATCCCCCAGCGTGTCTTCCACCATCTCGGCCTTGTACCCGGTAACGACGATGACCTCTTCGCACCCGGCCTCGCCCAGGAACTCGGCGAGCAGCCCGACCAGCGGTCGGTTGGCCAGAGGCAGAACAGGCTTGGGACGCGTGACCGTGAACGGATCGAGCCGCTCTCCCTTCCCAGCGGCAAGGATGACGGCCTGCATACGCAGAACCCCTCTCTCAGGCCAGCCTAGCTCGGGTCAATCCCATATACCGCGGCCGGCGTTTTGTCGAAGACCTGGTTGATGATGTCGATCGCGATGTCAACCGTATGCCAGCCCCGCTGCACCCGCTCGACCAGGATGTCCAATTCCTCCTGCACCTCGCCCTGGCGCTCGATCAGCTTGTTCATCTCGTCATCGGACATGGGTTCGGCGAACTGGTCGCTGATTCTGTTGTATCCTTCAGCAGGTCGACGGTTGACTGAGCGCCCTACTCTACGACCTCGCGGACCGTTCGGGTTACGTCGACAAGGGGCTCCTGCTCCAGGTAACCGATCGTGTGGCCCGGAGCCAGGACGGTCTCGCCGCTGAACTCGGAGTCGACGCCGGCCAGGATTCTCAGAAGCGTGCTCTTGCCCGACCCGTTGAGTCCCAGCACGCCGATCTTGGCGCCGTAGAAGTACGAGAGCGAGATGTTCTCGAGGACGGGTCGCTTGTCGTAGAACTTACTGACCTTCATCATCGAGTAGATGATCTTGTTCGGTTCGGTATTCATGGGTGTGCACCTACTTGGCTGTGCCAGGGACTCAGGCCACTGGCTATGTTCGGGCGCTACGAGGTCGGCCTTCCACCACCGAGGTGGTCTCGCAGTAACATACCCCGGCCGAAGTGGCAATGCAACCAGATAGCGCCGAGGCCGGCCTGGTGTGTCTACTGGCCTCACACGATCTTCGGGCCCTCTCAGCTTCAGCCATTCCCTCTTGCATCACACGCTTCTCTGAACTATCTTGCGCTCAAGCACGATCACCTGCGGGGTCCGGAGCGGTGATGGGGTGTCCACAGAGGACTCGGGGACGGTATGCACGGCGTGCTTCGGATCGCTCGAGGCATGCCTTATCTCGTGCTGGAGATTGATCCATGCTCAGACCGTTATCTCTCCTTTCGGTGCTCGTCCTTGCCGCAGCCTCACCCGCCGTGGCCGTGGATACGCTCCAGGTAACCTCTCCTGACCCGGTGACGGAATCATGGCGCTGGACCCGCTTTGACCGCGGCAACGGCCTGGCTTCCGGCGTTTGTGCCATCCTCCAGGACCGGAACGGGCACGTCTGGATTGGCACGGATCCCGGCGGAGTGCAGCGTTACGACGGCTACCACTGGACCACATACACAATGCGGGACGGTCTGGGAAGCAATGACGCCAACTCCCTGCTCGAGGGACAGGACGGCGCTATCTGGCTTTCGACCATCGGCGGCGGCATCAACCGTTTCGATGGTCGTACCTGGACGAACTTCGGTGTGGAAGACGGGCTGACGAGCCCGCGCACGTGGCCAACTGGACTGGCGCAGGCCTTCGATGGGACCGTCTGGGCTGGACATACCGGATCCAGGAGCGACACAACTGGGACATGGTCCGGCATCAGCCGGTTCAGTGGCGAGGCCTGGGCCTCGGTTGCAGGGCCAGAAGAGCTACCCCGTCCCCGCGTGCTCAGCGCGTGCGGCACGGCCGATGGCTCGATGTGGTTCACCACCTTTGATGGTCCGGTACTCAGGCTGAATGGCAGCAACTGGTCGCGGTATACATCGCAAGACGGGCTGGCCGGCCCCTTTGCTGGGATTCTCACCCGGACTCGCGACGGTGTGCTCTGACGCCCCGGTGCCACGGACAGCCTCAACTGGTTCGACGGCCGTAG
>JASLMQ010001056.1 GCA_030746455.1 Candidatus Latescibacterota bacterium | reverse complement strand
CCGTGGTGACGCGGAGACGGTCCGTAGGACCGAGGCCTTCCTGAGGGCAGGACGGCTTCGTGCAGACCTGGTCGCCCTCAGGACCGGCGATCGGTTCGCGGAACCCGTGGTGCTTGCGCCTGGGGCAGACCCACCTGCTCTGGTGCCGGGCCAGGAGGTTCAGGTGGATGTGGTGGTTCGAAACCAGGGCGTGGGCCACACCTTCCCCGGGGGGACGAACGATTCCAACGAGGGGTGGCTGGAGCTTGCCCTGCTTGATGAGTCCGGCCGCCCGATGGCGGCCAGCGGCCACCTCGAGGGGGACGGATACGTCGATGGGGCGTCCCACTTCTACGGGGCTCTGCTGCTAGACGGGGACGGGAAGCCGATCGAGAGACGAAACGCGCAGGACATCCGTGCCGAGGTCTACACCCACGCCATCGGTCCCGGCACGGCGGATGTGGTCCGTTACCGATTCCAGGTGGATCCGGGGTGGGCAGGCAGGACCGTGACCCTTCGGGCCCGCTTACTGTGGCGAAAGTTCGACCGTGCCTACACCGAGTTCGCGTACCGGAAGAACCCGGACGGGTTCAGGTCGTTCGACGCGGTGCCCGAGCTGCCCATCACGGAGATCGTATCGGACCGGGCCCATCTGAATGTGGTGCGGCGGGGAGGAGAGAAGGCCCGTGCCCAGTCGGGCCGGCCGGCCCCGCTGGACTGGCTTCGGTTCAACGACTACGGGATCGGTCTTCTGCTTCAGGGCGATACCCGCGCCGCCGCGTGGGCGTTCAAGAAGGTTGTGGAGGCCGCGCCGGAACGGCCAGACGGACACCGGAACCTGGCCAGGGCGGCTGTTGCCGATGGGGATATCGACACGGCGATTCATCATCTCGAGAGGTGCGAGGAGATGCATCCAGGCGATCCACAGACCGCGTGGGTCTGGGGAAAAGCCCTGCAGGAGGCGGGGCGGTACGTAGAAGCGGCTGCGGCGTACGAACGGGTCCTCCAGGACTTCCCCGAGGACAGGCAGGCGTGGAAGAATCTTGGGCGTGTCCGGTATCTCAGCGGGACACGCGAGGGAGCCCTGGAGGCCCTGGATCGCGCACTGGCCATCGACCCAGAGGACCGGATGGTCCACTACCATCGGATGCTGACCCTGCGCGCTCTGGGACGGCGGAAGGAAGCCGTTGCAGCCGAGGCGGCTTACCGCAAGTACCAGATCGACGAATCGGCGCGAGAGGTGACCCGGGCGTTCCTGCTGGAGCATCCGGACGAAGAGCGGGAGTCGCAGCCGATCCACACCCACACCGTTCCCGTCTGGCGATCCGATGGCCGGCGGCTGGCCAACGAGGCCGGACCGTGAACCGGTTCTCAGGACAGGGTCGCACGGGCCTCGCGGCAATCGCGATCGTCTTCCTGGCATCCGCCTGCGCGCCCGAGCAAGAGGCGCCACCTGTGGATCCCTCGCTCTACACTCGACAGGGCGCAGACTCGGTCCGCGCCCCGATCCTGCCAGTGGCTCCTCCATCTGCATTCGCCGACATCACCGCAGAGGCGGGCATCGACTTCGTGCACCACACGGGTGCCTTTGGCGAGAAATGGATGCCCGAGTCGATGGGCAGCGGGTGCGTGGTGTTCGACTACGACGGTGACGATCGACTCGACCTCCTGTTCGTGAACGGCAGCCCGTGGCCCGGCAGGGGGAGACGCGGAAATGCGGCCACACCAAGGCTGTACCGCAACGCTGGCGACGGGCGGTTCGCCGATGTCACCGACGCCTCGGGGCTCGACATCTCGCTCTACGGCATGGGGGGCGCCGCCGGGGACTTCGACGCAGATGGCGACGTCGACCTCTTTCTGACGGCCGTGGGCAACAACAGGCTGCTCGAGAACAGAGGGGGACGCTTTGAGGATGTGACGGCCGAGGCCGGGGTGGGTGGTGCACGGTGGACCTCCAGCGAAGGGACGACGCATCCGGAATGGTCGACCAGCGCGGCATGGGTGGACGTGGATGGGGACGGCTGGATCGACCTGTTCGTATGCAACTACGTCCGGTGGTCGCCCGAGACCGATCTGTTCACGACGATCGACGGGAGCACCAAGTCCTATGCGACTCCCGAGCCGTACGAGGGATCCACCTGTCGGCTCTATCGCAACCGGGGCGACGGGACGTTCGGGGACATTACGGTGTCCTCGGGTGTGTTCAACCCGAAGGGCAAGTCCCTGGGCGTGGCCGTGGCCGACTTCAACTCGGACGGCCACGCGGACTTGGTGGTGACGAACGACACGCAACCCAACTTCCTCTACAAGAACCGGGGGGACGGGACTTTTAAAGAGACGGGTCTGTCCGCCGGCATCGCCTACGACGAATCGGGGCGGGCCAGGGCCGGGATGGGCGTGGATGTGGGGTCGCTGGACGACGACGGCGCTCCGAGCATCGCGATCGGGAACTTCAGCCGGGAGGCGGTGTCGCTCTACCGGCAGTCCTGGGAGGACTTCTTCATCGATGAGGCGGGGAGGCGGCGACTTGCCGGAGAGACGTTGCTGAGGCTGACCTTCGGGCTGCTGTTCGTTGACGCCGATCTGGACGGATACCTGGACCTCGTGCTTTCGAATGGACACCTGGAGCCGGAGATCGGGCGCGTGCGACGCGAGATCGCCTACGCGCAACGGCCGCAGCTGTTTCGGAACACCCGGGAGCGCTCGTTCCTCGACGTGTCGGACATGAGCGGCGGGGGATTCGACCAGGCCATCGTGGGGCGAGGGCTCGCGCACGGCGACATCGACTCAGACGGCGACTCGGATCTGGTCTTGACGGCAAACGGAGGACGGCCCCTGGTGCTGCGAAACGACGGACCGGTGGGGAACGCCGTGCGGGTGCGGCTGAAAGGCAGCGCGCCCAATCGGCAGGCGCTGGGAGCCACGGTTGTCGCGACGCATGGCGAGCGCTCGCAATGGGCGATGATGCGAACGGGATCCTCGTATCTCAGTCAGAGCGAGACGACGCTGACCTTCGGGCTGGGCAGAACGACGCAGCTCGATCGACTCGCGATCCGATGGCCGGGAGGAGAAACGGAAGAGCTGGAGAGGCTGGAGGCGGGGGCGACGTATACGGTGGAGGAAGGGAAAGGCGTGGTGGAGAGGGAGGCGTTCAGGAGGGAGTAGGGCTGGGCATGGCAGCTAACGCGGTGCAGAGGAGCACTGAAAATTGCAGAACGTAGATTGCAGATTGGAAAAGCGGCTTGAGCCCTTCGCTGGCGTGCTCGCAGCCGCGATAGCCCTATCCGTGGCCCTGATTGGCGGGCAGGCGTGGGGCATGGGGTCGCAGCTGCCGCACCTGGAAGCCGAGCGGCAGAAGAACCTAGGCGTGGCGTATCTGGAGCAGGAGCAGCCCAAGGAAGCGGCGGAGGCCTTCCGGCAGGTGATGGCGCTGGTGCCCGATGAGGCGCTTGGCAGCGCCAACCTGGGACTTGCCTACCTGCGCCTAGGGCAGGCCGATTCGGCGGCGGTCTGGCTGGATCGCGCACGCGGGCTGGAACCGGACAACCCGGATGTGGTGATGCTCGTGGCCGAGGTGCAGCAGTGGACGGGCGACTGGGCCGCGGCCACGGCCACCTTCCAGCAGGCGCTCGCGCTTCGCCCCAAGGACCGGGTGGCGCGATACGCGGTCTACCGGGCCGCCGTGGCGCAGCAAGGGGATCCGAAGGCGCTCACGACGGCGCGCCGGGAGCTGGCCGCCCTGTTCGACCGCCTGCCCAGGAATGTGGCCATCGCGGCAAAGGTGGCACGGTCCAGGGCGGACGAGGGAGACTTCCAGGGCGCCGAAGCAGCGGTCCGGGAACTGCGGGAGTCCGCATCGGACGGGGATCTGGCGCGCAAGGTGATGGGGGAGGCGGAGCAGGCGCTGGCGAGAAGGGATACGGCCAGGGCGCGTCGCCAACTCACCATCCTCGAGAATGTCCTCAGGCCGACACCGCGCTACAAGCAGTCGCTGGGGGAGCTCCAGTCGCCCGTGGTGGGGATGCCGCTGACGCGGTTCAGCGATGCCTTCTACGGGAGCCTGAGGCTCGAGCGGCCACCCGCGGTGCCGGTCCGGTTCGTCCCGATGGGCGCGGACGATCTGCCCGGGACAGAGGGTATCGAGCTCGATCCATCGACGGCTGCGGGCAGTCTTGACGTGGCCGATGTAGACGGGGATGGCCGGGACGACCTGCTAATCGCTGTCACTGATGGCCGAAAGGGTGATCTCAGGCTCTGGACCAGACGGGGCGCGGGATGGCATTCCGAGATCTCGGACGAAGCGACGGGATCGGCTTCGAGCTCGCGTTTCGTGGACTTCGACAATGACGCCAGCTTGGACGCCGTGAGCGCCGGCCCGGGAGGTCTGCGTCTGCTTCGAGGCGATTCAACGGGGACCTGGCACGATGTGTCGACGACGGCCGGACTGTCGGATGAACCATGTACGGCGCTGGAGCTGATCGATTCGGACAACGAAGGGGACCTGGACTTCTGCGCCTCCGCGGCCGGGGGCCTGAGACTCTACGAGAACCGGTTGGACGGCACCTTCCGCCTGGCGGGTGATCGCGCGGGGCTCGCCGGTGTGTCGAAAGGGGTGCGGCAGATCCTGGCGCTGGATCACGATGACGATCTGGACATGGATCTGCTGGTGATCGACGGAGGTGGGCGGACCCGGCTGTTCGACAACCTGCGGCAGGGCCGGTTTGCCGAGACGGAGAAAGGAGTCGATACGAGTGCGTGTCGACAGGTCGTTGCGGCCGACCTCGACAACGACGGATGGAGCGACCTGGTGCTGGTGGGCGAAGACGGCACGCTCCGCCAGCAGACCAACGGCGGGGGACGGTACGCCGCCGCGGTGGATGTGCCGATAGGTGTGTCCGTCCGGAAGGTGACGGCACTCGATGTCGACAACGACGGGTGGATGGACCTGGCGGTGGCCGGTGACGAAGGGGGATCGTGGGAGGCCGTGGTGCTTCGCAACGCCGGCGACGGGTCGTGGGAACGTCGCGCGGTTGGGGGACTGACCGACGGATGCCTCGATCTGATGGGTGCCGACCTGGACGGGGATGGAGACCTGGAATTCATTGCGCTCGACCGTACCGGCAAGGTCCTGGGATGGCGCAACGAGGGAGGAAACGCGAACCACTGGATGCGCGTGAGGCTTCAGGGCCTGCGCACGGCCGGAACGAAGAACAACCTGCACGGGATCGGGGCCAAGGTCGAGATCAAGGCCGGTCTCCACTACCAGCTCA
>JASLMQ010001055.1 GCA_030746455.1 Candidatus Latescibacterota bacterium | reverse complement strand
TCGGCACCTGCTCCATGGCTTCCTTCCCCACCGTCTCACTCACGTGCCGCTTCTCCTCATGCTCAGTGCCTCTCATCCCCCCCAACTGGCTACTCCCACCCGACTTCCCGCCCACGCCGCACAAGTCCGTGCATGGGGGTCTCCATCGGTGTCTATCGGAGCCTGCCCCGGCAGGCCGTAAGCCGGGGCTCATCTGTGGTAAGATGTTGATCCTAGCTCTTTGTCGCCGCAACCATCACGAACCAGTGATTGGTGTGAATCTCCCCATCCACCTCCTCCACATTCATCGCCTTCCGCTGCGTCTCGTCCAGCCCATCCAGGATCTCCATGATCTTCGCGACGTTCTCTTCCGCAACATCCTGGGTCAACGACGACAGCGGACGGTGCTTCACATACGGTTCGACCGCCTCCACACGGAATCCCGCGTCTCCAAGCATGGACTCAAATTCGCTCGGACGGTACTCGCGCACGTGCGACTCGTCGTGTAGGAGGTCCAGCGCGTTCATACACCGATCCACGAAATCGTCCTCCGGTATGCTCCGATCGTCGACCACCAGCCGGCCGCCGTCCCGCAGCGTTCGGTGCATCTCACCCACAGCGCGGACGATGTCGGTGAAGTGGTGGGCGGCCCGTCGGCACGTGGTCAGGTCGAACGCGCCGTCGGGGTAGGGCATCTGGTGCACGTCCGCGATCTCGAACGAGACATTGGCGCACGATTGCTCGGCCTGGAGCTTCCGCGCCTCCTGCAGCATCTCGGGCGTCAGGTCTACGCCGATCACCGAGGCGACCGATGGAGCCAGCGCGAAGGCCGTGTGCCCGGTGCCGGTCCCCACATCCAAGGCGCACCAGTCCGCCTGCGCCTGTGAGAGCTCCACGACGCGCGCGAGCACCTGTGGATCCGTGTGCGACTCACTCGTCGTGTAGAACTCCGCCCGCCGCCCGAACACCTCCTCCGCCGCCTGCTTGTCTCTACGCATAGGGTTCTCCCGTCGGTACGACCTCTATCTCCCCTCCGCGCTCCATCTCCAGTGCGAGGTCCACCATGCTGGCCAGGTCGTGCTCAGGCGCATAGCCAAGCCGCTCCCGGGCCTTTGACAGGTCGAATGCCCTGCGAATGGAGCCCGGAACCGTCGCCTCCACGTAGGGTATCCCCAATCGCTCCGAGAGATACGGGACGGCCTCCTCCCAGCTGGTCGGGCAGGGTCCCGGAAGCGTGAACGCCTCGCCCACGGCCTCTGGGCGCTCCATCCCTAGGAGCAGGCCTTGCACGAGGTCGCGCACGTCCACCAGATGCATCTGGTGGGGCTGTCCGTCGGGGTTACGGCACACAACCAGCCGCTCGTCTCCTTCCCACAGCTCTTGCAGCGCCTCGAACGTCTGGATCCCCTGCGGATCCTTCCGTCTCTTGAAGGTCGCAACCCAGTGGCTGAGCCAGAACATCGGGAAGTAGTCCTTCTGCAGGATCTCGCCTGCCCCGATCACATACGCGAAGCGGAAGGACACCACCGGGATCTTGTGCTGCTCGTGATAGTAGAGCGCCACGTGCTCGCCCAACCACTTCGAGAACGAGTACATCCCTTTGGGCCGGTTCATCCCCATCTCTTCCGTGGTGAGCCTTCCGGGTGCCGGTGGGTAGATCGCGTCCGTGCAGGCATAGACGAATCGATGCAGATCGAGTCGCTCCTGGAGCGCGGATTCGATAACGTTGCGCGTCCCCACGACGTTGGTATCGAAGAACGACACGTTGTCGAACGGCCCGCGCATCGCGGCCCCGATATGATAAATCACCTCCGTCCCCCGGACCACCGGCCTGAAGCCTTCGAGGTCCCGGAAATCGCCCCGCACCACCTCCACATCGAATCCATCGAGCTTGTCGGCCCGCCCGGCATCTCCAGGGAACACGTGCGCGCGGACCTCGTGTCCCCCTTCCAGCAGGGCCTTCACCAGATTGGCACCCACACGACCCGATGCGCCCGTTACGAGTACCTTCATGCTCTTCTCCTTGGCTCGCCGCCTATACCTCGACCCATCCGCCCTCATTGCTCGAGGTGACCACCGCGTCCAGGATCTTGAGCACGCGCAAACCGTCGCTCACCGGAATCGGTGAGGACCCGCCGGCCAGGGCCGCCTCCACGAACGCCTCCATCTCGCGCTGACACATACCGCCCAGGCTGTCGCCCGACACGGTCACCACCGTGGGGTTGGCGTATTCCGGGATCACCTTGCTCTGTACGGTCACCAGGTCGGTGTACCAGTCTCCGCGCACGCGTCCCTTGGTGCCGTACAGGTCGACGAAGTCGTATGGCACCCCCGAGCCCTGGGAGACCGAGAACGTGCCCACCGCCCCGCTCTTCAGCCGCACCGTGTAGGCCGACGTACGATCCGACCCCTCATCGGTCCAGCGGACGGAACCGGAGACCGCCTCCGCCTCCTCTCCCGTGAGCCACAGCACCTGATCCGTCAGGTGCGATCCGAGATAGAGAAGCTGGCCTCCCCCCTCGGCGTGGGGGCCGCCAAGCCATCCGCCCAATGGGCCACCGCCCTTTCCGGCCACAACGAACTCGACGTCTCCGATCGCACCCCGGTCGACCAGCGATTTCACCGCCAGGCGGCTGAGCGTGTACCGCATGCAGAATCCCACCATCGCCACCACGTCCTGCTTCCCGGCGGCCTCGACGATCTCGGCACCCTCCACGGCGTTCATGCCCATCGGCTTCTCGACGAACAAGTGCTTGCCCGCCTCGACCACGGAAGTCGCCACATCGCGCAGGTTGCGGTGCGGTACCGCAACCACCACGGCATCCACGTCCGCGCTCTCGATCAGCGCCTCTGCGCTGTCGAACACCGTTCCGATCCCGAGGCCGTCTGCCAGCTGCCCGGCCGCCTCGGAGTCGACATCGGCGCACGCGACGAGCTCTGCCTTGGATACACGCGCGAGCGCCGGCGCCAGGTTGCCACGGCAGTGCCTGCCGCAGCCCACGAATCCTACTCGTAGCGAATCTGCCATGTCATTGTCACCTCATTTTGCCTTCTACATTGGAGATTTCGCACTTTGCATTTCCCCCCCTGCCTCCAGATCTCCGCCAGGCCTCCCTACCCGAAGGCTTCCCCTATCACCTCCAGGATGTCTCCCCTGTCTGGATTCAGCCCCAGCATCGCTCCATCGCACCCGTTGTCCACCACCGCCGAACAGAGCTCGCGGACCTTCTCGGGATCTCCTTGGGCGGACACGGGTGGATATAACGGAAGGCTGCTACCCGACAGGGCCTTCAGCTTCCCTACCTCCCGCGCATAGATGGCCTCCAGGGGGAGTGGCCCTTCCTCGATCTCCCGGACGGTCACGGGAAGACCGAGATCATCGTACCCGAACAGGCGATACACCAGCCGCAGCGCCTCCTCCTCCTCCAGCCCCGTGACCGCGCGGCACAGCGCAGGCGCCCACTCGGTCGCCACAGAGGTCACAGCTGTGGCCCATCCCACCACACCCCCCGCGGAGCTTCCGCCCGTGAGGTAGTCTGCCCCCTTTGCCCAGGCCACATAGTCGTGCCCACCCAGTAGCGCGATCGACGGCGCGAACACGTCGCTCCCAAAGACCTTCGCGTCGTCCGATGCCGCCCGGACCGCACGCTTGAACGTGCCCATGCGGTCCGCGAGCAAGGTCGCCCTGAATCGAAACCAGTCCAGGATCGCGGCCTCTCCCCCGAGACAGGCCACGAGATCCCAGAAGGCCAAAGGGGTGTCCGCCAGTCGGACCGCGTCCCGTCTTGACAGATCACCAAGTCGGTTCCGAAAGGCCAGAAGCGCCTCCGCCATCCGCGGGAAGTCGTACCCGAGCCGCGCCGCGGCCTCCTGGCAGGACCCGCACCCACAGCCGGCCAGGCTCGACAGGTTGGCCGGCATGGGGTATCGGGCATGGTCCACACAGAACCCGTCGATATCGTACCGCGCAAGGACGTCCACCAGGCAGTCGCGCGTCCAGTCGTTGATCGACCGCCGGCTGGGGCACAGCCCGATCCCCCACTTGAGGTACCGCATGTCCAGCGGCCTGCCTTCCACGTCCTCCATCGCGAACTCGGGGAAGACGTTACCCCCGTAGCACCACAGCCCGATGTGTCCCCAGACCTCGATGTCCGCCTCGCGCGCCATCTCGATCACCCGCAGCAGAGGCGCATCGTCGAACCCGCCCACCGTCCCGGCAACGGGCGGATAGATCCCCTGCTCCGCCTTGGGCCAGAGCTCCGCCCGCGATCGCCAGTCCTCGAACGGCCCGCGTGCCGCAATCTCATCCGACGCGCGGAATCCCGACGTGTGACAGATGTGGCTCTCCGGCATGATCGTGGTCAACCCGATCTCGTCCCGCAGCTTCTTCAGCACATCGGGCTGCTCCGCCACGTGCTCCGTGCTGCAGAACCAGATCAAGCGCTTTGGGTGATCCGGCGGGACTCGGCCGTCTGCTGCTCCTCTCAGCGCAGCCATTTCGGAATCTTCCTCGGTGAGTACCGATGTAGCATCAACCTGAGCCATCCCCCCTTTGCTCGCCGACGCTCTTCTCGGCGAGGAAGGGGGGGGTAAGGGGGGATCCGCCGTTCACGCTGACCGATGCCACTGGTCGTACACGGGCCCACCGGGAGCCGAGAGGGGGCCGCAGTTACACACGTAGGCGTCGGGAGCCATTCTCATCAGCCCCCCCAGCGACTTCCACGTTGCGGCCGTGCCATGGCACACCGACACCGGCGTGCCTGGCGACAGACGCTGCACCGTCTCGATGCAGAACCGGTAGACCTCCTCATGCGTGGCCTGGGTGAAGGGCCCCCACGTCACGTCTCTGAGCTCGTCGGCCGCCTCCTCTGCGGCCTGGACGGCCTCAGAATCGAGCAGATCACGATCCACGATGGCCAGCAGATCGGCGATCTCCATCCATCCCATCAGCTCCAGGGTCACCACATCCGGCTTTGCCCGCGCGAACATCAGCTCGAACAGCTCCGTGTATTCGGCTCTCCAGTCCTTGACCGGAACCACAGGACTCAGACGCGCGCGCGCCAGATAGCCCTTCTCCTGCATCCG
The DNA here is from genome assembly GCA_030746455.1 of Candidatus Latescibacterota bacterium. The sequence goes on along the minus strand of JASLMQ010001055.1, from coordinate 5,472 downwards.
TCCCATGGCATCGATCCGCTCGCGCATCGATGCGGTACGCTTGTCGATCAACCGGTCCGCCGTATCGCACGACAGAGACCAGCTGATCACCGTGTGGCCCCGATGGTCCAGCTCTTCGAGGAAGTCCACGTTGTCGCTCTTCGTGAACAGCATCAGGTACCGCCCTTCCTCCCGGCCAAATCGATCCACCATCGGAGGGACGGCATCGAGCTCCGGCTCGAAGGGGGGCAGATCTGTCATATTACTGTACTTGTAGAGCCTCTGACCTGGATGCCGCGCGAAGACCTCATCCAGATTGGACATGAACCGCTCGACGTCCAGGTAGAAGATGATGTACCGGCCAAAACCGCAATAGGCGCATCGGAACATGCAGCCGTTCACGATGTTGAGCTGCATACCGGTCTGGCACACGCCTCCGTGCCGCTTGCCCTCGTCTCGCCAGACGTAGTACCACCGTCTCAGGCTCTCGTCGAAGGTCGTGAACGCGACAACCGCTTCGTCACCGAATGCGTCCTTTCCGTGGCGTCGCTTCCCGACCCTCGGTACCGCCGCCCGCGCATCGGCATCGTACTCGCGAACGTCATCACATTGCACGTTTGGCAGCACCCGCTCGAGGCGAGCCCGACAGTTGGGTCGTTCGTAGACCTCCGGGTCGATGTAGACCGTCTTTGCAGGTATCGTCAGCATTCGCGCCCCCTCCCGCCATCCCCGGGCTCATCCGTCCTATGCGTCCTTCGTGTTCGTCTGCGTGGTATCCGCTTTTCCCGGATCATGGCACCTCCGCGAGCCGCTCCCCATCCGCCGCCGTCCCGCAGACAATCGCTGCACCACTGGCAACACGATCGCTGTAGCCGGAGGGCCCCGACGCCCCTGGGACAAGCTGCACCCACCCCTCGGCGCTCCCGAAGTCACCCGCCGCCCGGGCGCCAAACCATCCCTCGTGGTCCAACACCTCCAGTTCGAAATCCTCCTCCGCACCCCAGACGCCCATCGCGCACCCGATCCGAACGGTGGTCGCGTCTTGCCCGGTCTCGGCGGTCACGTGCCAGTGGTTGGCCAGATCCTCGTGAAACTGCTCGGGAATGCGGTCGTTGTACGGCGTATCGAATACGTCCGTCTGGCTGAGCGTCAATCCCGCGGGCGAGAACAGCCGCACATCCAGCGTGGCGCCATCGCGGCGGGAAATGACCCGTGCCTCGCCCAGCTCCATCTCCTCAAGGGCGTGCAGCATCCACTGGAACCTCGCCGGCTCGGGCGCCTCCAGGTCGTCCAGTAGCAGGAAGAGCCCGGGGCGCAGGAACAGGATATGCCGGTCCCAGCGTTGGAGCTTCCCCATATAGGCTGCGGCCGCGTCGCCGGCCACATAGGTCATCCCAGGCCGTTCCTCAAAGGCCGTGATCTGGCCGCTCGCATCCTGTTCCCGAATGACTTGTCCTTCTCCGTTCACCAGCACGCAGTTGTTCGCCTTGGTAGACCGCGTCCATTCCGCGTGGTGCGGCTGCCCGTAGGACGGACCGTAGTAACCCGATGGGATGGCCAGCGCCTTCCCGCCCTTCATGATCGCGAATGTATTCTGGTCGGCATGGCTGTGCGATACGCTCCCGTAAGGGCTGCTCTTGAAGATCATGCACGTATCGCTGTCCGGATGGACGAGGTCGCTGTGGATCCCGGCCCAACCGACCTTGCGGAAGACGCGTGAACCGGGCAGATCTGTTGGGGGCTTTGACGGAACCGTGTCCTCGAAGATCAACGCCAGGTCTCCCCGTATCACCTCCCAGCCCGGGATCTGCTGTGCCCACCATCCCGCGTACCCGTCGTTGAACCGGTGCGCGTGGAAGGCCATCATGGAACCGAATCGATCGCCCTCCCCCTTGCCCGGTCCACCCCGATCCGCTCCATCCCCAAACGGTCGGATCTCTCCCTTGACTGACGTACAGTAGAAGAAGTATTGCCGAATCCTACGGAAAAATGGTCGCTGCCACAGATCGAACCCGCACGCGGCGCGCAGGCCTTCGAAGGCCTCGAGATAGATCATATTGTAGCTCAGACCGTAGCCGATGCCCTCGGCCCAGCCACCCTGGTCCCCACCCCAATGCGGGTAGAATGTCGTCAGCGCCTTCAACGAGTAGTCCAACCACGTGGCCGCGCCCTCCGCCTCCCCCGCCATCACGATGGCCATCTCGGACAGGTAGGCGATCAGACGCCCGTCGTGGCTGCTGCCCGGATAGGTCAGGAAGTTCTGCCGGTTCACAAGCCGGCGGTAGGTCTGCCACGCACGGTCCTCGCACATCTTGAGTACACGGGCACGTTCCTCCTCACTCAGCGCCGCATAGAGCCAGTCGTACGCGCGGTGCGCACACCTCGCCAGGTGCAGGCCCGGTTCGTCGCCCCACTTCGCACTGACCGAGGTCACATCCGCATCGTCGGTTGGCCACGATGCCGTTTCCAGCAGGATCCCCTTGGCGCCTTCTGCGTACTTCGACTCCTCCGTCATCAGAAACGCCAGCACCAGGTCCATCAGCGCCGTGTCGATATACCGCGTGAATGCCCGGTAGTAGGCCCGGTACTCCAGCCGACACTGCGTGCGGTCCTCTGTCAGGTGGTACTGCGGGTACTCCGGTGCGGGGGTGTCCAGCGCCCGGTCCGCGGCTGCCACGCAGGCCTGCCAGGTCCGCTGCCGCGTCGTCTCCAGGGAGGTCCGGATGGCGGGAAGGCCATCCTTCATGTAGATAAGCCGGGGATGCCCATCCGGCACCCGCGAGAGCAGCACCTCGGGGGGCGTCCACGGCAGCTCCGGTGCCCCTTCGGCAACGGTGAACGATTGCACCCCCCTCCTGGCTATCTCCGTCGCGTCGCCATCCAGTGCCACGACATCCCACGTGTACGGTCCCAGATCCAGCACGCGTTCCGGCAGGTGCACCGGGTCCGGACCTGTGGCAGTCTCGTAGACCCTCGAACCCCCGACATCCCGAATCTCGACGCGGTAGTCGGCCGCACCCTCCGCAGGAAGCCAAGCCAGACCGGGTGGCGAGATCTCTACGGTCGCCCCGTCCTTTGGACAGGGAAACAGGATCGCGTTGTGAATGCGTTCGGTCAGAAATGCCAAAGATACACCTCTCTCTGTTGCCCTACATTGTCACAGGTCTGTATCGTCATCACCGCTGCCATGTGACCTTGCTCGGCAGCTCCCATGTTCTTCCCAGTCGTGCCTCGAAACCGACGTGGTCCACCTTCGTGTAGAGCTCGACGCCGTCGGCGCTATTATTCACCGCCCGGATGGGGTAGCCTCTCTCGATGCCGCCCTCGCCCGTGACGAGGAGCGTCTGTCCCACCAGCGCATCGTCGTCGGGCAGTTCCCCATCGAGAACGAAAACGGACGCGCCGTCTCCGCTGGCGACGTTCTTCACGGCGCCTCGGTAGTGCGCCCGGGGCGCCGAGAGCTCGAGGTCTCCCATCGTCAACCGTGTGCCGCCGATCAGACACGCGTGCGTGGCCTGTCCGTCCCGCATCACGATCGCGGCAGCCCTCGCGTCGGTCGCCACCTCCCCTGAGGCGGCCTCGGCCATCAACTCGGCCTGGCCCGGCTGGCTGACGACAACATCCACGCCATCACCGGTCTCAACCTCTATCACGACCCCACCGCTACCCTCCTCGGGTGCCAGGAATCGGACGCCCCTGACGAGCTGTGCCCCCGCTGGTCCGCTCGTGAACACAGTCACAAAGGTGTCGGATCCGCCGGCCTCCTCCTGTCGACGCACGATGTAGGGCAGAATCGCCCCGTGGTCCGTGTTCTTGTGGTCACGTTGGCCCCAACCGTCGCCAACAATGACCTGTTCACCCGGCGCGCCGGGAGACCACGCGGCGAACTCATAGGCGCCGTTCACACGCCAGGTGATGCGCCATGGCTCCTCCCCGGTGGCCAGCCGCAGATTCTCCAGGTCGGGATCGTAGTCCGTCGGCTCGGCAGCGGGTGCATACAACTGCCAGTCGCCAGCAGGTCCAGGCCTCAGTCCTTGAAGCTCGTAGTCCTGTCCGGGTCCGTGGAAGACGTAATCCCGTACGCGTCCACCGCCGGCGCGGAAGATATCCACCAGGTAGGATCCTGCATCGCCGTGGTCGACCTGCATGCACGTCCGGCGGTAGATGCTGGTCTGGGGATAGGCCGTGGAAGACGCCTCCATTACCTTCACCGCGGGGGTCAAGGAGAACAGATGATAGCTTCCCCCCCGGCCCTGGCTCCGCTGGTTCTCCCCGTCGATCACCACGAGGTTGTGGGCGAAGGCTCGGGCTGTTTTCGGCTTATCCGGGTGGTCCCACAGGTACCCCAGGTCCGAGAGCAGCTCGTGACCGTCCTGCCAGTAGTACAGGTTCAGGCTGTCGTAGTGGTGGTGCCCTCCCCAGTCGCTCGCATCCAGCATCGCCAGGCCCTGGCGGCCACCGGCTCCGCGTCGAATGTGGCCCTGTGCGAGGAATGGAAAGACCACATCAGGGAGGTTGAAGGACGGCACCTCCCGCTCGGCCAGGCCCGGCTCTCGATAGAGGATGGCCTGTCTCGAGCTGCCCTCAGGTGTCTCTCCTGCCAACTCCTTGAGCAGAGCCACGTGCGCGTCGGTCGGATAGGCCAGCGCGATGATCTCCGCGAAGTGCGACCCGATGGACGTCCGCTTGTAGCTGTCTGCCAGCGGCGCGTGTCGCAGGTCCCCCTGCAGGGTCCAGATCAGCCCCTGCCAGCAGTCACCATAGCGCGTGTCCCGGAATGCGTTGAACCCCTCCAGTCTGTCTCCGTTCGGATCTGTATACCCCTCGGGATCGGTGTAGTCGCGGAACGCCAGCCCGAAGTTCCGGATACCTCCCATCGTCATCAGGGCGTAGGCCGCCGACTCCGAGGTCCCTCCGTCGGGCAGGAACCATTCTTCCACGGTGCGCTCGAACCCCTCCAGTCCGAACCGCACCAGGCCCGGATGCCCCACACACAGCCCCACCATCGCCGCGCCCGTCCGATTGCCCACGGACTTGTTGTTGATGGCGGGATCGCAGAGCGCGAGATAGGCCCCCTCCAGCAGCACATCCCGCTCGATGCGTACGCGCTCCTCCTCGGAATAGACTGGCCCTGCGTCATCGCGAGCTTCACACGTGAAGTCATAGGCCTGAGTCACGCTGCAGACCCATCCTCCGTCCATCCCCGATGAGCCGATGCGGCTCGCGGACCAGTACCCGGTCCAGATCTTCCGATCGGGCTTGTTGGGGGGGTACACGAGCTCATCGCAGGGAAGGTCGTCGATCCGTTCGGACGCGATGTGCGGGTCGCAGTCGGCATACTCCCCATACCCATACCCCGCTCGAACGAGATAATTGGGGAACACCTCGGCGAAGCGCAGCAGGATCGCCCTCACGGACCGGGCGTAGCTCACGTCGCCCGAGAAGGCATAGGCCGTGGCCAGCGTGTTGAGCTTGCCCGTCACGTGCCCCACC
>JASLMQ010001054.1 GCA_030746455.1 Candidatus Latescibacterota bacterium | reverse complement strand
GTGCAGACCGTGCTGCGGGACGCGCTGATGGGCGAAGACCCGGCCGATGTGGAGGAATTGTGGGCCCGGATGTACCGACGAACGCTGCCCTTCGGCCGCAAGGGTCTGGCGATCATGGCTCTCAGCGGGGTCGACCTGGCGCTTTGGGACCTCCGGGGCAAGGCGGCCGGCAAGCCGGCCGCCGATCTCCTTGGCGACGCAGTAGGCCAGACGGTTCCGACCTATCTCGGGGTCAACAGCGCCGACGGTGTGGCCGAACGGGCCGAGGGGTATCGGGGCGTCAAGATCCACCTGTCGGGCCTGGATCCCGAGACGTCCTTCGACCGAATCGTGACCCTGGTACGGGACGTGCGCGGGTCTCTAGGACCGGAGAAGGAGCTGATGATGGATGCCGCGATGCGGTGGGACCTGCCGTTCGCGCTCAAAGTGGCAAGGCAAGTGGCCGACTGCGACCTGGTCTGGCTTGAGGAGCCCCTTCCCGCCGACGACTTCGAGGGATATGCCCTGCTGAACCGTGAGAGTCCGATCCCCATCGCGGGCGGCGAGCACGAATTCACCGCCGCGGGCTTCGAGGAGCTGATGACACGTGGATTGCACGCGATCTACCAGCCCGACGTCTGCTGGTGCGGCGGGCTGACCGAGCTCGTCAAGATCTACGGCCTGGCCCAACAGTACGGCTTCCGGGTCTGCCCGCACCGCGGTTCGGAGGTCTGGGCGCTTCACGCCATCGCATCGATCGACCCGGACCCGTTGGCGGAGACGGGACGTCCTTGGATGACGTGGGTGGAGGGTCAGCCACCAATCGAGAACGGCGTGATCCGGCTTGGCGACGCGCCTGGCTTCGGTGTGCGATTCGATGAGAGGCTGTGGGATTGAATCCACACGCAGAGCCCTGAACACAAGACAAGCCCCGGTGGGGTCGACAGGCATCGAGCCGATTTCAGGCTCACTGCCGCACCTCCGGGGCTCGTGATAGTGTTTTGCGCGGCAACCCGGGGGCTAGCGCCCCCGGCTATTCACTGCCGCCCCTTCGGGGCTCGAGACCGAACCGCCCCGACGAGCCGACGGTCGCCACATTCCGCTAGGCCTTCGCGAGGTTATCCGCCACGAAGTCCCAGTTCACCAAGTCATCCATGAAGGCCTGGAGAAAGTCCGGCCGGCGATTCTGGTAGTCCAGGTAGTAGGCGTGCTCCCACACGTCTACCGTCAGCAGCGGCGTCATCCCCTCGGTGATCGGTGTTTCCGCGTTGGCCGTGCTGACCACCTTGAGATCGCCCCCTTCGACCACCAGCCATCCCCATCCGCTTCCGAAGCGGGTCGCAGCCGCGGTTCTGAAGGCCTCGGAGAACCCGTCGAAGCCGCCGAACGCCTTGTCGATCGCCGCGGCGACGTCGCCGGAGGGCTTGCCGCCGCCGCCCGGCTTCATGCTGTTCCAGAAGAACGTGTGGTTCCAGATCTGGGCGGCGTTGTTGAACATTCCGGCCTTCTCCGCGTCACCGGCCGAGGCCTGGATGATGTCCTCCAGTGACTGGCTCGCCAGATCGGTCCCTTCGATCATCCCATTCAGGTTGGTAACGTACGCGGCATGGTGTTTGCCGTGGTGGAAGCCGATCGTCCGAGCCGAGTAGGCCGGCTCCAGCGCGTCTTCGGCATAGGGAAGTGCGGGAAGCTCGATTGCCATGGCCTTCCTCCTTTAGGGTGTCTGGGATCCACTCCCGGCTGCGTTCGCGACCGTTACGTCTCTCTTCATTACGCAAGCAAGCCCCGAATACCCTCACCTGCTGATGGGCCTCGCCGACGTGGCAAGATAGTGAACTCCCGATGCCAAAGCAAGAGTGGAATGGCGGTGTTACGCCGCGGTCTGCTGCGCAATCAAGGATCAGGACCCGTCAGGCGGACCGCCGCAGATCAGTACGATTCTCGCACACGGTAGTACTGCTTGTGATCCTCATCCGTGGACTCGACCCGCCCGTCCTTCATCACCAGGTTGATGTTGTCGCCGTCGTAGAGAACGCCGATGTCCTCGAGTGGGTCCTCCGAGACCATCAGCAGATCGGCCCGCTTCCCCGGCTCCAGCGTACCGAGGTCCGCAAGGCGTCCGTAGGCCTCTGCGTTCGTCCGCGTGGCGGCCACGATGGCCTCCATCGGGGTCATCCCACACGCCACGAGCTCCTGCATCTCGAACATGGTCCGGTCCCCCACCCTCCACGTCACGGGGGTGCCGGGGTAGTCGGTGCCCACGCCGATCTTGACCCCGATCTCGTGGGCCAGGCGTACCCCTTTGCGGTGAATAGGCTGTGCCTCGGACATCTCAGCCGTCTCCCAGGGGCGATCCGCCTTGGCATCGATATTCCGCTGGCACGTGACGGCCAGAGTCGGTATGTAGAACAGACCGGCCTCCTTGATTCCGTGCACGGCAGCTTCGTCGATAAAGGCCCCGTGGTGGATCTGGTCTGTTCCCGCCCGGATGCAGTTGTCCAGTCCTGGCTGGGTATGGCAGTGGACGACGACGGGAACGTGCCATCCGTGTGCCTCGTCGACCAGCGCATCCAGCTCCTCATAGGTGTAGTTCCGCAGCGCGCAGACCTCGTCGGGTGAGGCGAATCCGCCCGAGGCGGCCGTCTTGATGAAATCCGCGCCCGCCATCACCATCTCCCGAACCGCCTTGCGGATCTCCCAGGGGCCGTCGGCCGCCCGGAACTTCACGTGGCCGTGGGTGCACGACACCACGCAGCCTGCGATCAGCCTCGCGCACCCTCGGACGTCTCCGTCCTCGATGCCCTTGCGCAACGCGATCCCGCGCACGTTCGCCGACACGCTGCACACGGTGGTGATCCCTCGCTGCAGCGAGAGGCGCAGCACCTTCTGGCCCCTGGGCTCCCCCGGAACGTGCGCGTGACCCTCGATGATGCCCGGCATCACGGTCTTGCCCGTTGCGTCGATGGTCTCCGCGCCTTCGGGAATGCGGACCTTCTCGGCTGAACCGACGTCTGACACCCGACCGTTCTCCACCACGACGACCGAGTCATCCACGGGCCGCGCACCCGTGCCGTCGATCAGCCTACCGTGGGCCACAACCGTCGCATCGCCCATGCGAATCCTCCTCTGTCGTTCGCCTCAGGACTCTCCCCGAAGGAACTGCTGGATCAACCGCTCGAAGCGGGAACCGTAGATCAGGTCATAGGTCGCCATCTGGTCCGGAATCATCACCGTCATCTGGAACCGTACCCGCGAGATGAGGTCTCGCGCCTCCGCCTCGGAGAGCAGGCCGCTCTGGATCCGGCGTGCGACGTCGTCCGCGATCGCTCGCAAGGTCTCGGTCCGCTCCTGATCTTCGCTCCGTGCGTCCGCCTCGCCGGCCGGCCCCTCTTCCTCAGCGTCTCTGACCATCGTGTGAACTACTCCAGCCTGAAGACTCCGCCCTCCCGGGTGGCCACGATGGCTCCCTCGCCGTCCGGCAAGCCCAGCACCACGCTCGGGGACCCGTGGAGGGATGCCGATCGAACAACTGCTCCCTGGGCGTCCAGCTCCAGGACCAGGCCCCCCTCGCACGCGACGGTCAGCCGGTCGCGACGGTCGCCGGAGGCCATCGCACGGACACGTGCCCCGGCGTAGACGGCCCACACGCGGTCGCCCTCTCGGTCGAGAGCTGTCACCCAGCCGGTGTCCCCGCCCGCCACAGTCAGGATCTTGCCTCCTTCCTCGCGGTCGAGGACATTCAGCACGTCCACCCGGTCGGCGAAGCGGCGATACCACCGCGATCTCCTGTCTGCAGGATCGGGATAGAAGAACACGCCTCCCATCCGGGTGCCGTATGCAAGAGACGGTCTTCCCTTCCCCGCGAAGTCCTCGCACAGAGCCGTCGTCACACCCGAGACCCACCCGTCGCTCCGGTATTGCTTGAGTTTCTTCCCGTCCGCGCCGATTGCGATCATCGCACCGTGGTACCACATGTCGCTCGCCCCGCCGATGACTTCGTCCCTGCCGTCGTTGTTCGCATCGGCGAACACCAGCTCGTGCAGTGAAGGCCTGGAACCGTGCGTGGAGGCCTCTTCCTGATAGGCCCAGAGCATCTCACCACGGCCATCCACCGCGAAGGTGTTCATGCCCCCGGATAGCACGATTTCGTCCGCGCCGTCCCCGTCGAGGTCGTGGGTGGCCACCTTCTTCACGAAGGGCTCTGGCCAAAGCCAATGGTTGTACATAATGGATGCCTTGAGCTCGTCGAAGGGCGGCTTCCACTTCCAGAGGACAGAGCCCTCAGCGTCCAACGCGTGAACGTGGTGATCGTCCGATCCCAGCACCGGCTCGAGGACACCATCTCCATCCAGGTCTCCCGCAGCGATGCTGTTCACCGGCCCGGCACAGGTGTAGGTCCAGAGGGTCTCCAGCGTGGCGGGGTCCAGGGCCTCCACTGCTCCGCCTTCGCGCCCCAGGAGGAGGGTTGGCGCAGCGTCCGGCGCGAGAGGCCCCACCCAGCCGCAGAGCACGGCCCCATCCGCCAAACGCCTGCGGGCGATCTTCAGAGGCGTGCCCGTCTCGCTGTCCCTTCGCGCCTTCTTCGAGCCCTCGCCCGATGGGATCGCGCGCAGGGCCTCCCTCACCCTATCGGACAGGCGGCGCCCGCCGATCTTGCGCGTGGCCCGACCGGCCTCAACGGCCATAGACGTCCCGACGAGTCGCACCTGCGACGCTTCCGCGGCATCCAGGGCCACGGCACCGGTCCGCAGATCCCACTCGAAGGAAACCGGCAGGTCCGACCCGAAGATCTCCTCGGTCTCGATGGTGAGGCCCCTCGCCCCAACTCCGAGGATCCGGTCCGGGCTGACCATCGAGAGCTCCGCATCGACCTGGAGTCCATCGACGGCCAGGGGTCCCATCGCCGCCAGGGCTGGGTGGCCATCGATGTCGAGCAGCACGGCGGCATCGGCGATGCTGCGCGACCCGATCCGAATCGGCCTCTGCTTGGAGGAGGCCCAGAACACGGAAGCCAGGCTGAAGGAGTTCCCCTTCTCGAGTTCGCGGGCCTTGTATCCCTTCAGAACGTGGATCACATGCGGCACGTCGTCCAGCGGCGGAGCGGGGCGGGTGTAGCGGTGGAAGTTGTAGCCGGCCTGTGGGTCCTCCTCCCTCCCCAGCACCACGTCATCAGCGGCGTGCAGGTCCATGCGGAAGGTGACTTCCTCCCCTGAGGCCCCCTGGGTGACCCGGATCCCGTCCGGCGATGCCTCGGCCTCGCCCACGGCACGCCAGAAGGCCGTCGCCGAGTGCATTCCGGTCCGCTTGGCGATCACCCGGTCGAAGACCACGGTGCACGTGTTCCGCAACCAGATCACGTTCCGCTCCCAATCGGCGCTTCCGTCGTTGTGCAGGACGGTCCGCGTCGCACCCGTTTCGGCGAAATCCGCCCACAACCTGCGGGCCGCAAGCATCGGTGGGGCCGACGCCATCCCGTCCACGCTCACGCAGACCCCGTTGTGCGCCGACGGCGCCGCCCCGTAGTTACTGTCCAGCGATACCAGGAAGGTTCGTCCGAGCGCCGAGTACTCCAGGATGCCATTTGCGTCCTCGTAGGCGTGTCCCTTCAGGCCGATGCCGTCCAGCAGGAGGTAGTCGTCCTGTGGGCCCAATCCGCCGCGGAAGGCCACCTTCCCGTAGCAGTCTTCAGCCGTCACCTGGTTCCGGGCCGCCCACCTGGTGTCGGCCACGCTGTAGAGGATCTCGTCCGGCTCACTCCACTGGACGCCATCCAACCCCTCGGGCACCCGAGGCTCGATGTCCACGGGCCACCAGTCGCCATCGTCGACCGGCCGGATACCGGCCCTCCGCTTTGGGCTTGCGGAACGAAGGTGATGGTACATCCACAGGAACTCCGGATCGCCGTAGATCCTGGCGCCCAGAAGGTAGTAGTCCCGGGGGCTTCGCCATCCCGACGGGGTGTCCCCGAAGGCGGGAACCATGCCGTAGTTGTTGATCCAGGCCATCAGTCGCTTGAGTGTATCTCGCAGAAAGGGGTGCTCCGATGGATCGTCGAGCGTTCGGTAGATCGACTCCATCACGTTGCTGACCGAGGCGAGCATCAAGCCCGTCTCGTCGCTCACGAAGCTGCCGCGATCTCTGTAGGTGTCAAAGAACCCCTTGGCCTCCTGGAACCAGGCCTCGTGCAGATCATCCGGGTAGTATCTCCTCAGGTAGTCGGCCACGGCCAGAAGCCCGCACGCCGCCTGGGTCTGGTGGTTCCCATGCAGCAGGCGCGGCCGTCTGAGGTATCTTCGGAGGTACCCGAAGCCTTCCTTGTCCGAGTCGGCGCACTCCCGGAAGAAGTTGGTGATCGCCAGACGATCCCCGTCGGTCAGGACCGGGCTTTCCTCGATCAGATCCCAGTGCTTGACCTCGCGATAGAGGTACAGGTGGACGTATTCCTTCCTCTCTGCCAGACGCACCATCGCGTCCCGGTAGAGCTCCGCGTAGGCGTCCTTTCCGGTCCGGGCATAGCGCTCCCCCGCCCAGGACGCGTAGTAGGCCATGTAGTTATCCGGCAGATCACTCCAGTTCTCTCTGCGGGAGTCGAGCTCTCTCTGTTCCCTTCTGGATGGGGGTGCAACTGGATCGAACAGACGCGGGATCACCCACGTCCCCGGATCGGACGGCCACAGAGCGGCCAGAAACGTCGGGACGTTCTCCCGGATGCGCTCGGGCGCGGTACCGGCGACGACCAGGATATTGCGGC
>JASLMQ010001053.1 GCA_030746455.1 Candidatus Latescibacterota bacterium | reverse complement strand
TCTTCAGCTTCCCGCGTGAGCAGGCGGCACCCTCACTCCTGTTCTGGATGGCGGCCGGGCTGATCGGTCGGCCGAGGAGAAGAGCCGGCATCGAGGCCCTGACGGTGGGTGCAGCGATCCGTGCCTGTGCCGGCCTGGGAACTGTGGTCGCGGCGGCCGCGTGCGTGATATGCATCGAGGCCCTGCGGGCCGACCGGCATCTGGCCGGTGCAATGGCTGCTCGGGAGGCGGGGGCCTGGCGGGAACAGGCCGAGCGGGCCCAGGAGGCGCTGGACCGTGGCTGCTTCAGCCACCGGGCCTACCTGATGCTGGGCCACGCCAGGCACGAGATGGGAGACCACCCCGGCGCCATCGAGACCTACCAGTCGTATCGACAACGCCTGCCCTATCTGCCCGCGATCGAGAACAACCTGGGTCGGGCCCACGAGGCTGCGGGCGATATCGCGTCTGCAGAAGCGGCCTACCGCCGGGGCCTCAGTATCTTCCCCGGCGATCCGATACTCACGGGCAATCTGGCATCGATCTACAGGAAGAAGGGAGACGCGGATCGGGCTCTGGCGCTGTATGAAGGCGTGGACGAAGGGGCTCGAACAGCGGAGAGCCACCACAACCTGGGTCTGATCTACGCGGAGCGGGGGGACCTTGATCGAGCGCAGGACTCGTACAGGAAGGCGCTGACCCTCGATCCTTCCATGGGTGAAGTCAGATACAGCCTCGCAGGGCTTTACCTGTTGCTGAATCGATACGACGACGCGGTGACGACCTACGAGGGCTTCCTGGGCGATTGGGACGGGAACCCGGCCTACGTGCGCCGGGCGAGGCATCGACTGGCGCAGCTCTACCCCGTGGTAGGCGATCGTGCGATGGCCCTGGGGGACCTGGCGGGAGCGCGGAGGGCGTACGAGGGCCTGATCGAGCTGGGGGAGGGGACGGCGCAGGTGCACCACAACCTGGCACTCCTCTACCAACGGGAAGGTGGGGTCGCGAGAGCACTGGCCGCCTGCAAGCAGGCGTTGGCATTGGAGCCAAAACTGGCGCAGGCCCGCCTCACGCTGGGTGGGCTACTGGAGGCGGGTGGGGACCGCAAGGGCGCTCTGGAGGCCTACAGGACGTTCCTGGGGCTGTGGACCGGCAAGGGGCGCATCGCGGAGCACGCGCGTGAGCGGGTGAGGGCGCTGGAGAGGGGGGTAGAGCGAGAACCGGGAACCGCAAGACCCAAGTAGTTGAACGCAAGCGACAGGGCGAGATTGCTTCGGCGTCCCTGCGGGAGGCCTCGCAATGACGGTTCGTGGCCGCCGAGTCCGTTGGCTGTGTGCGATTGTGCTCGAGACCTCCCCTCCAGGCCGAGGGCTAGACTACTCACCAAAGATCCCTTCGCAGACACTTCCGGCTGCTTCGCGGTATCCCTCCGGCACGAACACGTAGAGGTTCCAGAGCCTTTCGTAGAGATCCTCGACGGCCTTGACATCGAAGGGTGGGCTGTCCAGCGGCTCGTTGAGCCTTCGAACGCCGTCCTTCGTCCTCACGTAGACCCGCGCCTCCTTGATTGCCGATATGTCGGGACAGTACAGGATCACCTGTTCAGGGGCGATCCCCACGGCCTCGGCGATCTCCTCCTCGCGTGCCTGGCGCGCGTCGACCGACCGGTTGTAGGTGGCGATGAGCTCGTCGCGCCCCCGGCGGCCGACCTCGGCTGCGGAGAGCGTGTACGCGCGTTTGAGGAGCCTGCGACGCGCGAGTCCATCGACGAGGCTCTCGATTCGGGGGTCTCCCAGGCCCTGGAGCATACGTAGCAGGGAATCGTCCGTCAGGTCGTAGAGATCCTCCTCGCCGAGGCCCTCCTGAGCGGCCAGCTCCACGGCCTTGGCGACCATCGCGCCGGACACGACCTTCGCGTGGTGGTAGTAGACCCGCTCGGTCAGGAAGTAGCGCAACCGAAGGAGGTGAAGCAGCTCGGTACGGGTGCTGAGCTTCTCCGCGTTGACGGTAAGGCGGCCCTCTGCCACGGTGAAGGTACTGAAGATCCGGTCGTCGTAGTCCTGCCGGAGCCCTGCGAAGTAGGCATCTCTTCGCAGGTAATCCAAAAGGTCGGCGTCAACCGTGCTGGATACGATTTGCTGCATCCAGGGCGGATCGAAATGCCGATCGGTAAGAAGGGCCAGGACGGTCTCGCCCATCCCTGAGTCATCGAGTGCGGCCGCGAGCTCGTCACCAGAAAGGAAGTGAAGCATTCGCTTGGCGGTGTCGTGCCGGGGGAACAGCTTGCGCTCGTCCTCGAAGGTGTGGCCGAAGGGCAGATGAGCAACGTCGTGAACGAGGGCGGCCAGTGCGACGGCGTCTTCCTGATCGGGATCGACACGGACGCCGGTGTTCCGGAGGGAGGCCACGATTCTTCGAGCCATGGCCGCGGTTCCAAGCGAGTGCTCGAAACGCGTGTGGACGCAGCCCGGGTAGACCAGGTATGCCGTGCCGGTTTGTCGCACGCCACGGAGACGCTGGATCTGCCAGGTGTCCATCACCCGTCGCTCGGCGTCGGTGAATTCCATGTCCCCGTGGACCGGGTCCCGGATGACCATCGTGTTGCCTTCCAGTGAGGATCAGAGTTGAGTTGCGGGACTCGGGCGCCGCGTTCCAGCTTTGTGTTGACAGGTCCCGAGTCCCCGGCTATTTTCCGTGGGGAGGGTACCGAGATGCCGGAAACCGGTCACGACACGGAGGTGTAACGCGATGCCAGATCCCTACGCACCCAAGAAAGAAGACAGGTTCTCATTCGGACTGTGGACCGTGGGAAACACCGGGCGAGACCCGTTCGGCGACCCGGTCCGGAAGCCCGTACCGCCGGTACGGATCGTGCAGAAGCTGAGCAAGCTCGGGGCCTGGGGGGTGAACCTCCACGACAACGATCTGGTGCCCATCGATGCAACGCGGGCAAAGCGCAACAAGATCGTTCGGGAGTTCAAGAAGGCCCTGAAGGGTCACGGCATGGTCGTACCGATGGCAACGACCAACACGTTCTCACATCCGGTCTTCCGGGACGGCGGCTTCACATCCAACGATCCGAAGGTTCGGGCCTACGGTCTTCAGAAGATCATGAGCGCCATCGACCTGGGAGTGGAACTGGGTGCCAAGATCTATGTGTTCTGGGGTGGGCGTGAGGGCGCCGAATGCAACGTGGCCAAGGACCCGGTGGAGGCCGTGAAGCGGTACCGCGACGGGCTGAACTACCTCTGCGAGTACGTGAGAGACCAGAAGTACGATCTGAAGTTCGCCATGGAGGCGAAGCCGAACGAGCCCCGATCGGACATGTACTTTGCAACCACCGGTCACTACCTCGGGTTCATCGAGACGCTGGACCATCCCAAGATGGTCGGCGTGAATCCCGAAGTGGCCCACGAGCACATGGCCGGGCTCAATTTCCACCACGGTGTGGCCCAGGCCATGGAGGCAGGCAAGCTGTTCCACATCGATCTGAACGACCAGCGACCGGGCCGCTACGACCAGGATTTTCGGTTCGGCGCTGAAGACTACAAGAGCGCTTTTCTCCTGGTGCACCTGCTGGAGACCCACGGCTATGGGGGGCCCAAGCACTTCGACGCCCACGCCTATCGGACGGAGGATGAGGCTGGCGTCTGGGCCTTTGCCGCAGGGTGCATGCGCACCTATAGCATCCTTAGGGAGAAGGCACAGCGCTTCGAAGAGGACGCCGAGATCCAGGGCCTTCTGAGTGAGATAAACGGGCGGAATGCCGAGTTCGAGAAGCACCTCGGCAAGTACAGTCGCCGCAAGGCCCAGGCCCTCAAGCGGGCCCGGTTCGATATCGACGGAATGGCCCGCCAGGGGCACGGATACGAGCGACTGGACCAGCTTCTGGCCGAGCTGCTCTTCGGGGTGCGCTAGGGCGGCACGATCGTCCCCGGGGGGGCCTGGCCGGATCCATCGGACCCGCAGGCGAAAATAGTCACTGCGACCGGCTTTGGCAATGCCAATCTCCGCACGTTGCTGGACCGACCAGCGGGACGTCGCCGGCGGAACGAACGGGCGGCGCACGTCCTGGCACAGCAGTTGCACCGATACCGGCAGGGAGTCGCGGCCGAGGAGCTCTCTGGTCTTGACTTCGGGTGCATTGCTGGCTAAATTATAGGCAGACAACGAGTTTGGCCAGGTATGGATAGGCCGAACTCGCGGTTGAGTCCGTCCATCGCGTAGAAAGAGGAAGAATATGCCGGATATACTGTCACAGGACGAGATCGACGCTCTACTGGCCGCCACGGGTTCGGAAGAGGGTGGCGGGGGT
>JASLMQ010001052.1 GCA_030746455.1 Candidatus Latescibacterota bacterium | reverse complement strand
AGTGTTCTCCACGATGTTGGCCAAGGTCCTCAATGCCATACGCGTGCCCACCGTCTCACGCACCCTCTGAACGAAGCGGATGCGCATCAGGTGATCGTCACCGAAATGAGCGCCCCTTCCCTTTCCCCGAGGCTTCGGTAGAATCCGGGCCGAGATCCAGCTGCGGATCGTTCGACCAGGCAGGCCGGTCTCGGCCTCGAGGTCGTTCAGGGTGTATTTGTTGGGGGAGGGCTTCATTTGGATGCCCAGATCATAGAACGTGACATCCTGCGTGTCAATACCCTTATCCGGCAGCCTTTATGCCCCATTCTGCATCTCGTGGCCTAAACCTATATAAATAAAGGGTTTAGGGACAAGTATTCAGGAGGGCCACCCTTCCCAAGCCCACCTCGATGCCCCATTTCTACCTCCTTCGGCCCTCAAGACAACCACTCCGTCAGGCCTGAGCCCAGGCCACGGGGGGTTGGGTTTTCCAACCCTTGTGCAGGTTGCCTAAACGACGGCTCCCGCCCAAGATCAGGGGGTTACGGGACAGATAGGGATCCCCACCATCCGCCCGGGACACACCACCCCTTTCAGCCAGGACACTCACATGAAAAGCCTCGCCCTACTGATCGCCCTTCCCCTCCTCGCCAGCTGTGGCTTTCGCGCCCTCGCAGCAGTCGATTACGACTCCCTCGAAGATTGCGTCACCGAGTGCGTAGACGCAACGTGGGGAGACGTCAAGGCTGACAGCGTCTCCGGCGGGTACAGCGGCGGGGGTAGCACCAAGGCCAAGGGCATGGAGTGGAACTACAAGCTTCCCCTCTCTGAAGCGGAGATGGCGACTCGCGTGTCGGACCTACGCGAACTGCTGCTGACCAAGCTCGAAGAGGCCGGAGCCAACATCCACGGACGTGGCACGAGCGGTAATCCCGATGACCTGATCGGCTTCGATCTCGATTACACCAGCGCGGGCGAAGAGGGGATGGTCTGGGCCAGACGCGTCAGCCACGGCGATGAGCACAACTCCATCTTAATCGTCTTCCACGGAGTCAATACCAACTGATCCCCCCACAAGGGGTCAGAGGTTGTAGCGCACGAACGTCGCACCGACAGGACCGTCACCCACGTCGATTGTGGCGATGACCTTGTCGGAGATGGTGTCGATGATGGTCACGGTGTCGCTCCCGCGGTTGGTGACGATGGCCTTGTTCGAGATATTGTCCACCGTGACGAAGAAGGGTTCGGTCCCAACGGCAATCGTCCCGTTCACCGACCAGGTGGTCCCGTTGTAAGCGATGATCGACACCGTGCCGTCTCCGCAATTGGTCACATAGGCCTTGGAGCCGTCCGCATTCAGGGCAATCCACTCCGGATCCTTGCCGACCGGGATGCTCGGCCCCACTTTGCCGGTGGCGGTGTTGATGACGAACACGCTGTCACCATCGACCTGGGTCACGTACAGCAGGTTGGCCTCCGCATCGAAGGCAATGCCATGGGGGGAGTTGGCGATGGGGATGAGAGCGCCGACCGTGTTGGTGATTGTGTCGAAGGGGATCACACCACTTGAATTGGCTGAGGAATCGCCAAAGTCTGTGGCGTAGGCCACGCCATTCACCCGGTCGACGCGGATGTCCTGAAGGTTGATGCCGATGCTGATGGGAGAGCCGGGATCCTCCGTTGCGGAAGTTCCATCGATGATGTGAATCTCCGTACCCATGGCGGGCTCAATCGGGGTGGCAAGCCCATAAACCGTCCCCGAGGAGAGATCGATATCCACCGCACCAGCCGTATTGGCGATGGGTATCGACGGAAGCACAACGGTCTCGGTGACCGTGCTCACGCGGTTGATCTCACTAGCCCCACGGTCCCCCACGAAGACCATCCCCAAGGCGGGCGAATGGGCCAGGTGCGCTGGCATCGTCCCCACGCTGATGGTGTTGGTCACCGTCCCCGTGCCCAGATCCAACACGGAGATGGACCCATCGAAGATGTTGGACACGTACACCTTGGTGTAGTCGAGCGCGTAGTGGGAGGCGCTTGCCAGGCTGGTCGGCCGGGCGGTCGTATCCCAGTCAATCCACAGATCATCGCCCTGGATGTCGAGCACTCCCAGTTTCGTCGGCCCGGCCGGGCTCGTCGGCGTCAGGTTGATTTCGGAGATTGGCTTGAAGGGATTGAAGTTCACCGTGCCGATCTCGATGACGGCATCCGTGCCGTCATAGAGGGCGTAGGTGGTCGTGTAGGTTGTCGCGTCGTCGCGGGTGAACTCCAAGCGGGCGGGCAGTGAGCCGGAGACGAGAGAGCGGGAAGCGGTCAGAGGAAAGCTGACGTCCACCGGATTGGACGCTAGGGGCTCGATGAGCTCCTCCGCATAGCGCGCCGTCACCCAGAGCGAATCAAACACGGCCTGACCCGCCGCGTTCAGGAAGTCGGACGGGCTAACGGTGTCCAGGCCGGCACGCACGCCAAAATGGATGACGCTGTGCGGGAAGGGCGTGGAGGGATCCCCAAGCACCTGCCCCGCCACGACCGCCGTGCCAACCGTGATCGAAGGGTCGACGGCACCCATGTGGTCGTACTGGGCGACGACCCCCTGGCGCACCTCGAGCAACAGATCCCACTGGGTGGGGAAGTTCGAGTTGGGACCGATATACGTCACGACCCCATCCGCCGCGGCCCGCACCTTGGCTCCGGGAGCGTACTCGATGTCCATGCCGGGATGGCCCTCGGGGTGTCCCCCGCCGTGAACGCCATAGGGCCACAGACCGAAGGTCACGAGGTCGCCATCGCCCATGGCGATGGGCATATTGATTGAGAAGGGTGAGAGCTCGCCGTTGCCCTCGAACACCCAGCGTCCGGCCTCGGTCCCGACGGCGTGCAGGCCGTCCGCGAACATGGCCGGTTCGTAGTCCAGCAGGACCTCGGCATCGCCGCCCGCCGCTGGCACCCCTGTCACACGTAGGTGCCACTCCATCCGGCTCGGGCCCTGTAGGTAGGCATGAACCTGGCCGTCGTCCACGGTGACGATCTGCTTGAGCTCCGCTGTCGCCTCGATGGAGTCGTAGCTGGTGTACCAGGCGGCAAAATCCGCGGCCCAGTCGGCGCGCGTCTTCCCGTCGTGGACGTAGGTGGAGTGCAAGACGTCGATCGCCGTCGACGACTCCGACTCCAAGGCGTCGCAGAAGCGCGCCACCATGGCCAGCAGGTGGCTGACGTCCGAGGTGTTGGTAAGGCCGCGCTTGCCGCCCATGAAACTGCCCGAGGCCGAACTCGAGCAGCTCGTGCTCGTATAGGCTCCCATCAACAAGAAGCTCGTCGGGTCCAAGGTCCCCGTAAGGGTGGATGAGGTTGAGCAGGACCCACCAGACGAAGTCTGGATAGTGTGTGCGGTGCCCGCGATGTTCCACACGTCGATGCCTCCACCACAGGCCAGGAAGTCACACTGCCCCGCGCCCGCGAATCCCCCTCCCAGGAAGGTCCCCCCATCCAGCAGGCGAGTCGCCTCCACCATAGTCGACGTGTCCGCCTCGATGAGCAGCCAGTGCTCCTCCACAACTTGAGCCGATGAGCGCACCAGGGTCACTGGAAGCGGACCCGACCCGTCGTCGAAAAAGCCCACGAGCTGCTCGCGGGAGAGGATACCCGTGAACGTTCCGGCATCGTAGATTCCGCCGCCATCCTCGCCCTCAAATTCCAAAATGACGTCGGTGCCCTGGCGCGATCCTCCGACGAGATAGAGCCCGGGAGTTCCCGCCACGTAGCCGAGCAGACCGCCATCCGCCAGCTCCTTCAGCAGAATCTGCTCGTCGACGCCGGTGCCCTTCTCCCACACACCGCTGACGTCCACGCGTGTCGTGGGACTGCCGGGAACCAGGGGAAGCTGAGTCCTTCCCTGGGGGGAGATTAATGCACACAAGCCGAGCAAGAATGGAGAGAACATACCCCGAGCCTAAACAAGGTTCTGGTATCCGATAGAGTTCTCCTTCTGAGGGCCCCTCATCGGGTCCCACCCGCTGCCCTGCGCCTCACACCGCGGGTAGTTCCTCGGGGGCGCGCCAGGTCAGGAGGACCGAGAAGGCTGCCAGGAGTACGGCGGCGATCACCGCACGCAGGCGGAACAGGTTGTTGAAGAGGCTCCGGCTGCTCTCAACCTCAGCCTGCACGGCGGCCCATGCCTTCGTGGTATGCAGGAGTGCGCGGGCCGATACCGTCTCCGCCTCGAAGGGGCTGATCCCGCTCCGCGGGTAGTAATGGGACTTGTCGCTCAGGTAGGCATCCAGAGCTCCAAGATCGCTGGCGCTCATCCATTCGGGAAACCCGAAGCGGCTCATCAGCCAGACGGAGGTCGAGGTGGCGTGCCCCCAAACGAAGGTCAACCTTTTCTCCACGGACTCTCCGCTCTCATCACGCTCGATGTTGTCACGATAGGTTGAGAACGCTGCCTCCTCCCCGTTCACCGTACGGCACCAGGTGGCCTGGAGTATTTCGTCAACTGCGGGAGCCAGCTCGTCGAGGCGCCCGGGAAGATCAAGCGCATCGAGTAGGTGGACGATCCACTGCAAATGCTCGGCATTGGCGTACTGATTGGCCGGATCGAGAGTGGCCATGGCCTTGTCCGCGATCAGGTTGCGCTCTTCAAGCGTGAACGAGTCGAAGCGCAGGTGGGCCAGGATCTCGGGCATGACGTGCTCTCCATTGCGTGACATGCGCGCGGGGGACAGCAGCTTGTCGATCGCCCGCTGATCGACGAAGTGCCGATAGTCTTCGTCCTCCAGGAACCCCAGGCGTGCAAACGCCGACGCGTAGAGAGAGTTGAAGGTGCCATGCTCAAGCTCTCGGTCCAAACGCTCGCGGCCGGCACGTGCAAGTGCTCGCAGATCCAGGGGAGCTTCAGCCGCTGCGAGGAAGTTGATCACGGTCTGATCCAGATCCTCAACGCGTGAGCCATCCTCGTAGGTTGATAGCCAGGCCCGCACAGCCTCAGGCGTGGCTTCTTTCTGGCCCAAGGGCATGAACTGGAAGCCGACTATGGCACAGACGGCGAGCCCCCCCATCAGCAGATAACGGCGCGGACCGAGGATCACCCCCCCCAGAGTTGCGGCCACGGGCAGGACGCCAATTCCCTTGCGGCCCCCTCCGGCCTTGCCCAGATAGAGACAAAGCGACCCTCCGATGACCAGGACCAGAGGCACCAGCCACCCGCCCCAGATGCTGATGCCGAAGGAGCGGTGGGAGGTGGCAAGCTGCATGGAGAGGCCGACCAAAAAGAACATGGCGGCGCCCGCCCGTGTGCCAACCTCACGACGGGTTGCAAGGCCTGCTCGGGACAGGGAGGCATAGACCCCCAGGAAGGCCACCGTCGAAATCGTGATCAACAGAGTGACGGCATCACCCGGCACCTCGAACATCAGCCAGATCGAGGCCCCTGCCACCAGGAACACGGGGATCCAGAACCGTCTCCACCAGGCACTCGTGTCCGCGCGCGCCTCGCGCTCGTCCTGACGCTGCGGGCCGCTGGGGCGGGCGAGCACCAACCGAAGCCCAAGAAGCAACGTGAAGCAGATCATGAGGATCGAGATGGCC
>JASLMQ010001051.1 GCA_030746455.1 Candidatus Latescibacterota bacterium | reverse complement strand
TGTACGCCTCGATAGAGCCGAGATATTCCAATGCGACGATGCTCCACCTGGAGACGCTGAGCCTTCTCGCGGTTGTGCTGGACGAGCCCGAGTACTACGAATACGCGCGCTCGACGCTGGAGACCATTGCGACGAACTGGTTCACGAACGATGGCGCCTACTACGAGGGCGCCATCCCGGGCTATGGCCAGCTGGGCATCCTTGCCCTGAGAAAGGCCTTCGACTGGCTGCAGCGGTTCGACCCCGAGCTGTCTTCACCGAGGGTCGTCAAGGGCCTCCTTTTCGGGCCCTCGATGACCTGCCTGGATCGGGTCCTGCCCAACACGGACGATGCCGGCGGGAACGCCCTGGCCAGGCTCGAACGGGGCATCGCCTTCGATGCCGAAACCTATCAGAGGGCCTACCTGGCCTGGGAGGACCTCAGGCTGCTTCAACCAGTCGGTATGATGGGGGAGCTGTCGTCGGAGAGGTCATTCCATACGCGCGATGAGCTGCTAACCGGCTATACCGTCGGAGAAACCAGGCGCGTTCAGGAGGGCCTGGAGGCGGCGAGCGGGCTTCCGCGATCGAGCAGTCACGAGCGCTCGGGCTACGCGGTCCTGCGAGGCGGAGACAGGGGTTGCCCCTTCGACCTCTTCGTGACCTTCGACGGGTTCGGGGGCAGTCACACGCACTTCGACACCTTCAACCCGATCCTGTACGGATATGGCTACGCTCTGGTTCCCGATATCGGGTATCCGGACAACCTCAAACACCCGGCTCGTGACGATTGGGTGAACCACACGCTATCGCACTGGACCGTGATGATCGATCGGGAGCGGATCGATCCGGACTTCGAGCGGGGAAGGTTGAGGCTTTTCGTGGACCGTCCCGGATTCAGGGCTTTCGCCGCCGAATCTCCATCCTCGTACAAGGGTCTTTCCTCTGAATACGGGCGGACCCTGTGCCTGGTGGACCTGCCGGGCGGCGGATCCGTGGTGGTGGACTTCTTCAGGGTTGCCGGTGGAGCGGAGCACGCATACAGCTTCCACGGTGCCGCGGCCGATGGGGCGAAGAGCGTGGGGCTGACCGGGGGGCGACTGGGAACGGTATCGACGTTCGAGACGCTCCAGGGGGCCTGGCACGGAAGGCATGTACCGTACGGGTGTCCCGAGGAGGGCTCGAGCGACCGCTGCCTGGCCTATCTGACGGAGGTCCGCGAGGCGAAGGTTGACGACGACGCGGACGTGGTGAGATTCACGCTTCCCAGGAGAGACGAGGCGGGCACCGCGCTGGATCTGTGGATGCCCACGGCGTGCGCCGATGGCTTCTGGGTAGCCGAGGGACCCACATCGCCCACCGTACCCCAGAAGAACACCCCGCTTCCCTTCGTGATCGCCCGGTCGGGCGAGCTGGGGTCCGGGGCGCACAGGTCGACCCAGTTCCTCGCCGTGGTCGAACCCCACCAGGGCGAGGCACGGATCCGCGACGCCTCGTTCGATTCAGTGGACGGACGGGTGACCCTTCATCTGGCCAGCGGGGGGCATCTGACCCTACGGGTGGCTGGAGACGAGGTGACCTTGCAGCACATCGGTCCCGATGCAAGGATGGCTCGCGAGCTTTCCGCCCGGCGTGAACGGGTGGGACAGGTGAGTGCGGTGGAACCAGGAAGTCGCAGTATGTGGGTCGAGGGTGACGGCTCTGTCGGGGAAGGGGACCTTCTGATCATCGAGAACGACCTGGGACGGAACACCTTCTACCGGGCCGAAGCGGTTGGGCCGCGAGGCGAGGTGACGGTCGGGGATGAATGGACCGACCTCAGGATCGCCACGGGCTCCTTGACGGGCGAGGCCCGGGGGAACCGTCTCGGGTACGATGCGAGCGCCATCATCCAGCAGCCGATCCGGGCTCAGTGCCGTGGCGCGCGCCTCGTCAACCAAGAGGGCAGCGAGTGGCGGGTGGTTCAGGTCGACGCCGACACGATCCTGGTGGACACAGACCCGGAGTCGTGCGGCCGGATTTCCGTCGACGCGAACGGTGACGGAAGGATGTCGTTCGACATCTACGATTTCGGACAGGGCGACTCGGTGGAGCGGATCCAGGTCCGTGACTCCCTGTGCGAAGGGGATCTCGACAATGGAGGGAGGTCTGCATGAAGTTCCTTGTACTCCAGGGGCCGAATCTGAACATGCTGGGCAAGCGGAGGGTGGAGCACTACGGGGCGATGACGCTGGATGAGATCCACGGCCGGATCGAGGAACGTGCGAGGGAATTGGGCTGCGAGGTGACGTTCTGCCAGTCCAACCATGAGGGCGATCTGGTGGATCGGGTTCACGCCGAGCGAGACACGGTCCAGGGCATCATCATCAACCCCGCCGGCCTGACCGGAATGGGCTATTCGCTGCGGGACGCCATCGAGGACAGCGGGCTGCCCACTGCAGAGGTCCACCTATCGAACATCCACGCACGAGAGGCCTTCCGGCGGCACTCGTGCTTCTCAGAGATCGTCGTGGGCACCATCGCCGGATTCCGGTGGCGGGGCTACGTAGCGGCACTCGAGATGCTTGTGGCGGTGGCGCAGGATGAGCAGCCCTGAGGGCCGAAGCCGCAGCTCCGGTCGGGCGGTCCGATCAGGCCTCCCGCCAGCGACTCTCTGTGGTTGACAACACGGTTTCGAGGCCCCGGGGGCCGCGCCGAAGGTGCACGACGGTCTGGACATCCACCCGATCTCCGGGCCCGAAGTCGTATACATACCCCTGGCCGTAATCCTCTTCCGAGGCCAGCCCGCGGATGAACGAGGTGTCACCCACCTCCACGCGCAGGACGCCATCCGTTCTCGCGCTGACCTGCTGCACGACGTAGCAGGCGTCGCGGACCCCGTCGTTCTGCACGCGGAACTGCGTGCCTTTCAGGCCGTCTCCTTCCGGTAGATCCCCCTGAATATCGATCCACGCTGGACCGACCTCTTGCCGGTGGAAATCGAGCACAACGCCGGTGTATTCCTTCGTCGCGACGTAAAGGATCCCCTCCGGCGTCTCCACCTGTCTGCCTCCCAGGAGGAAGACGGAGGCAACCCTCCCATTCTCCAGGGATACCCACACGAACCGTCCGGCAGCCGTCACGCCATCACCCAATGAGAAGACCTGGTCCGGATCGGTGGATGAGAGCGCGAGATCGGTTCGTCCGCCGGCCGTGACCACACGGACCGCTGCAGCGGTCAGGTCGCCATCGTCCAGTCCCAGATCCAGGCGGGTGACGTTGCCGAGGTTTGGCGCATCCCCGCTGTACGGCTCTATGACGGAGACGAACAGGCTTCTGCAATCGTCCCCTTGGTTCCGCTGCAGAAGATAGCGAAGCCGTCTGGGGTTCCCGGGCTTGTTCTGTGGGGGATCTCCCCACGCAAGAGCAGCCTCGCCGGCGGGGGAGAGGCCATGATAGCGAAGCCGGACCGGCGCCTCACCGACCTGCGTTTTCCAGGTGTCCACAAGCGACCAGTCGGCCCACCATCCGGGGGCGGGCTCCCGGACCCTGGACACGCCGTACAGATAGGCGAATCCGCTGCCAAGGTAGCGGCCGTCGGCGGGACCGTCATAGTGGGTGCCGAAGGGGATGTCGGGTCCGGCATAGGTCCCCTTCTTCTGTTCGACGAGGTCGAGTCCGCCTGTCTCGACCTCGCCTTCCGCTGCGTGGAAGCTCATCAGATGGTCGCTGCCACCTTCCACCCGGAAGATGTCGAGCACATACGACTCCCTGTCGTCGAGGTCGACCACGGCCAGCGTGCGTCGGTAGTCCCGCGTTTCGGGGTAGACGTCGGGCGATGACACCTCCACGACGCCCAGACCCTCTGACGTCGCGAACATGGCGCAGCGGCCGGTCCAGGTCGCTTCCTGATGCCGTGCCCCCACCATCACCGTGTTGTGCGACAGGGTGTTCTTCGTCCAGCCGGCGCGCTTGGGCCACTTGGAATCCTTGTACTCCGGGTTCCCCAGGTCCGGCGTGATGTCCATGCCGCGGTAGTACAGGCCGATGTTCAGGCGGTCCTTGTGTCCGTGGCCGCCGTTGCGTCCATAGTAGAGCCAGGCCGCACGTCCGTAATATCCCGAGCCGGACCGGAAGAGGGTCACACCGTAGCCGTTGAGATTCTCGCTTCCCAGCTCGAGTGGCCCCGCCTCAGCGACAGCGGCCTCGACCTCCTGGAGGAACGCCTCGGGCCGCGCCTCGAAGACCGGTGAAGCCAGACCCGTGGTGGTGTACTCGGTTCGCAGGAGTCGCCCCGCAGCGGGAAGCGGTGAAAAGAGGGGAGCGACCAGCCTGTCGGCCCGATCGTCGTTGAGCCTCCGGATCAGCCGGGCAAAACAGGGATCCCCGGATCTGCGGTAGCCCTCGAGGGCGATCGACAGGTTCACCGAGAGCAGCTCGGGGTCGCCGGTCTGCCCGGTATCACCGATGTGGAGGGTGTATCGGTCCAGCGCGGTGAGCCGATACGGGGCACCGTACATTCTTACGAGCCGTGGGTAGTCCCGGTGCAGATCATAGTCCCGGTGCTTTCCGCAGCGCTCCAGGACCCTCGCGCACCGCCGGAAGGCGTTCATCCAGAGGAAGCAATAGCTCGGCGAGGCCTCGTTGCCGATCCCGTCTCGGTCCACCTGCCCGATCAGGGTTGCGGGGATTCGACCGCCGCCCTGATGGGTGTCGCCCGGTTCGAAGAGCCAGTCGAGCGCGTCCGGAGTTTCAGAGGGATGGTCCAGGACGGCCGCGGCCGTGGCCATCGCTGCCTGCGTCATGCCCTCGTTTCCCCGGATGCGCCGGTCGCGGCAGGACCTGATGAATTCCCTCAGAAGGTTGATCTCGATGTTGTCGCGGACGCGGCCGATGCTCGTCTTGTCGTTGGCCAGGCCCCACTGCGAGGCCTTCCCGGATAGGAAGGGTACCAGGTCCTCGTCGTCGGCCATGCCTCCGAAGACCATGTCGTAGGCCTGAGAGAGGGATTCTGCTAGGAAGTTCTCCCAGATGCTCCCCTTGACCCGGCCCCTCCCCGAACCGCCGTGGGAGTTATACAACTCCAGGTCGGACCAGGGATCCAGGTCCATCAGGGGATAGACATCGGCAATGCGGTCGAGGAGCACGGCTCCCTTGTGCGCGTAGGCCTGTTCGCCCGTGTAGAGGTAGGCCAGCCCCAGAGCGTAGGCCGCCACGGGGATCTCCGTCCAGGTGCACCAGTGATTGTAGTAGGCGACGAACCACCAGCGATTCCCCTCACCGTCTATCCATCCCAGCCCGTCGTCCACAGCATACCCGTGCTCTGGGTCGGAGGGATTGGGGTGGCCGGAGTGGAAGAGGAGCGACCGGTTGGCCTGCTCCGCGCTGAAGACCCCGCCTTTGCCCAGGCCGCTGGAGTGGAATCCTGCGTAGTCGTTCTTGGGGAAGACCTCGCTACAGGACGGGCACCCCAGCTTCCACGGTCGGTCCAACGAGACAAGCCAGGGATAGTTCCCGTGCCGGTAGAGATCGCGTCCGCAGGATGGGCAGCCCAAGTCGGGGTTCACATGGGTACCCCTTGGCACCGCCTGGCCGGTTACCCAGCTCCAGGCCTCGTCGTCCGACATCGCCATCCACGGTCGGCATGTCTCCAGCACCAGATCCAGTTCAGCCTTGGCCCAGTCGTATGTCCCCACGTTTCTGCGAGCGTTCTGCACCTCTTCTTCGGTAAAGAGGACGGGCCCGTCCTTGGCCTGAGAACTCCGAACGAGGCAGAGAACGAGCGCGACCAGCAGCAGGCTTGAGAGAAGGATCATGAGGGCTCTCGGGTTGGGTGGGTAAGCTCGGCGTGAGGGGGCGGCTACTCCTTGGGCGGAGGGCCGAAGTCTTGCTGGAGCACCGTCGGCGAGAGGCGGCGAGAGATGGCGTGCAGGAGGACGTCTCGATTCTCCTCGCCCACGTCGAGGAACTGAAAGGCGAACTGGAGGCCGGACTTGCTGGGCTCGACCGCCCGGCCCACTTTACCGTCCAGAAGCGAGCCGTCGGTGCCCTCGTCCCTGAGCCGAAGCAGGTCGTTGACGTCGAATGCGGAGTCTGTCGAGGTCACAAATCCGCTGCCGCGCAGCTCGTGTATCCGAAGCTTCACGGTCTCGACGTCATCCGCCTTCTTCTCGAAGAGCGCAACCGAGGGCGTCGCTCGGCCGATCCGGGATGCTGGGAGCCAATCTGCCTCGACCTCCGCGTCGAAGTCGCACGCAAAGATCTCGTCGGCTCTGCTCGACACGAGGCTGTCGCCGTGCATCACGTACAGGTAGGGAGTCGGTCGCTCGACCGCCTTGAGGACCTGGGTCCGGAACCGGTGTTCGACGCCCCTCTCGGACCAGAAGAAGGCCCAGATGTCCTGATGCGGACGGAGCCGGGCAGGCTTCTTCCCGGACCGAAACGTCTCGGTCCGTATCGCTAGCCTAGATTATTCACAAAAATAGTGGTAGCCCCTTGTACAAGTGTCAGGAATGTCCTATTTTAGGACAGTGAGTTAACCACGACACTTGGGAGGCTACCGTGGAAGAAGGTAAGCAATTCGGGCTATCGTTTTCAAG
>JASLMQ010001050.1 GCA_030746455.1 Candidatus Latescibacterota bacterium | reverse complement strand
AAGGAGGCCCCACGCGATATGTGGGATACCAGCCAGGCTGCCAGATCGAGGTCGAGTGTCCCCAATTCGATCTGGTCCAACAGAGATAGGGGTCGGTTGCCGCCTCTTCCGTAATGACCCAGCTCCTCGGGCAGTTCGGTTTCCTGCCTGTTCGTTGTCGACTTCTGACCTCCGTCCTTCATTCCGCCTCCAGTCTTGGTTGGGTGCAAAGGCTCCGGGCCTGCGGTTACACGAACACCAGAACCCGGAACGAGAAACGTCCCGGCTGGCGTTGACAGCCTGTTGAAGTGGCATTCTTGCAGTCGGCCGGGACAGGCTCCAAACGCGAAAAGTGCGACCTGCCAGGCTCAGGTGGCTGCCTTCAGGGCAGTGATGCCGGCCACGAGCAGGGATGCATCGGTCCCGCTGTCGGCTGACACAATTCGGACGGAGGACACCTCCTTCTCCGGGTGCGGATTGGCCCACTCCATCCCATAGAGCGTGACATCCTCGCCGTCTACGGTCTTCCCCTGCCAAAAGGGGTCCACCGGGTAGGTTGCCATGTAGCCCGCGTGCCGGTGGGAGGTGGGGCCGATGGGCTCACCGTGCCTGCGATTCCATTCGGCCACGTGATATCCGAAGGCTACGTCGACGCTTTCGATCGTCCCGTCCGCGTACCCGACCTCGTAGCGTCCGACCGGCATACGTGGGCCAAAGGGCTCCACAAGTGCCGAGGCGGTGCAGGTGTGGGCGAAGACCAACGCGGCGATCTTGTCCGCCACCGGGACCCTCACCTCATCGGGACCTACACGATCACGGACGTGTTCGGACTGGACCAGCACCACCCCATCGCCGAGATGAAAGGGCAGGCCACACAGGGCCGTTTCGCCTACCGGCAGGCCGGTGAGATCGTACCCGCCGCAGGCGCCCGTGAAGTCGCGGCGCGGCGCGGTGAGCTGCGCATGCAGATCGATTGGTTCAATCGATTCAGCAACAGACGGGAGGGGCGCCGCCTGGCCACGGAGCCGGGCGCGGATTCCGGGTAGCATCGCCGAGACCTTGCGGTCGAACGTCCAGCGGAGCTCGTCCTGGCAGTGCTCCGACCATGAGGTGTTGGCCGAATAGATCAGGTCGTAGATCTTTCCAAGCCGACCCATGTCTTCTTCGTTGGTGCCGGCCCAGACCGACACCTGCGTTCCGATCACGCCCTCCTTGTGGGTCCGGTTGTCGTAGCGGGTGAAGTGGGAGGAGTAGCAGTTCCCGAAGATGACCTGGAAGCCGTTCTCAAGCAGGATGTCCTCGGTGTCCGCCCAGGTGCGGAAATACCAGACGAACTCGAGCATGACGATGTCCTTGGGAATCAGGGCCGCTGCGTTGTCCCCGGAGTAGTACTGCCACGGCTGGAGCATATCGGCCCATATCATCATGCCGATACCCTTGTCGTTCAAATAGGCGTGTATGGCATTGACGTCGTGCGCGAAAAGCTCGTCTCGCGACCTGCCTTCGCAGCGAGGGCACTCGGCCATGGTGTAGACTTCGTCGTGCCCCATGTGGATGTAGCGCAAGGGTCCCAGGAGGTCGACGATCTCGTCGATCATGTCGAATACGATCTTGTGGCTCTCGGGATGCAGAGGACAGTAGGAGTCCGGGAAACCGTTCTTCACCGGCTTCTCCGCGATGTCCGGATAGGTCATTGTCAGATACTGGACATGACTCAGGGATTGGATCTCGGGGATGACCTCGATCCCGTGGTCGCGCGCGTAGTCGACGAGATCCCTCACCTCCTCTTTGGTGAGCCACCCGCCTCCGCTGACCTCGCCGTGTGGCATTGCCGGGCCCTTCCCCTCGGCGGCCAGCTGGCTGTTCCGCTCCCAGGTCTCGGCGATCTCCGGGCGGCGGTCGAAACGCATGCCGCCGGCGAGCTCCAGGAAGATCGTGTTCAGTCTCATCGGCGCCAGGAGGTACCGGATGAGGCGTTTGGTATACTCGATTTGATCTCTGGCTGGCAGGAACAGATGCGCACCCCGGAATTCCAGCCGGGGGGCGTCCTCGATCAGACAGGGAGCGGCAGTCGGATCGGGATCGCCAGCCTCCAGCAACTGGAGAAAGGTCTCCACGCCGTAGATCAAGCCGCGGCGATCGCTCGCGAGGATGGCCGCTCTCTCCGTCTCGACCTTCAATGCATAGCCTTCGGGCTGATCCTGAGGAGGAAGCCCGGCGGAATCCAGTATGCCAGACTCTCCAGCCTTGCCGATCAGGATCGAACCGCCGGTCTCCTCGCCGTCTTTTCGCACCACCGGGATGGATCGTCCATAGTCTTCCTGCAGCTTCTCCGAGAGTAGCTTCGCAGCGAAATGAGAGTCCTCGGATGCCGCTGACCCCACGATGATCTCGGCATCGCCCGAGAGGACGAAGGGCTCCCCCGACAGACGCGCCATCTTCGATGGCAAGGGGAAGACGGCAGGCTCTCCAGGGCCGGCTCCCCACACCTCGAGTCCGGCCAGACGGATGTTCCGCTGGTAGGAGATGAGCCGCACCACCAGCTCGGTCGCCTCGACGCCCACGCTCACGGCGATCGGGCCGTCGGGGAAGACTTCGGGACCGCGCTGACCGGCGCGTCCGACCAACGCCGGACCGCGGGCTTCTCCTGAAACCGCATAGACCTCCACGCTGGACAGCCCCTCGGGCTCAACGTGGCCGGCGGCCTCTACGTTGCCTGTCTCCGGTCGCGCCACCGGCTCGGTCGCTGCCGCCCGCTTCTCTTGCGGCTGATGCAGGACCACCCGGTCCACGAAGTACCGCCCGTCCAACTCAATCACGATATCGATGCCGGCCTCGCCGACCGTGGTGGCGCGCCAGGCAACGTTCGTCGTGGCGTCGCCGTCGGTGAGTGCGCCTTCGGAGAAGGGAAACGGACCGGCGCCCTCCGCCCGATCCGGAGCGAGGTCCGGAACGAGGGGACCGGTCACCCCCGGGGCGTGGAAGGCGTAGGTGCCGTCGATTGGGATTCGCTTGCCATTGCCAGTCAGACATCCGATGAGCATGGGGCTCTCCGTTGGTTGCTGAGTTGAGGGTACGAGTCCTTGGCCATTGTAGGGGGATTGCCTTTGGGCAATCGTGGACTGTGGAAACCCGGAACAGTGGGTGATCCGTCGCGCAAGAGAGAATTCCTCTTTCTGCCAAGAAAGGAGGCTCCCCACGTCCTCTGGGTCAAAGAACCGCTCAATCTGGGTGAAGGTATCAGCGCCAGTCACCCTCATCCGTATCCGCCGGGTTGGCCAAGTCGGGCGTCCTCGAGAGCATCCACCAGAGCTGCTCCCACTCGATGCCGCCGACATTCCCCTGCTTCGCTCCGGGCGTGCTTCGGCCGTTCTCGACGTACTGCGTGAGCAGGGCCTTCAGCTCATCGACCACCTCGGGATGCTTGTCGTAGACGTTTCGAGATTCCGCAATGTCGTTGCTCAGATCATAGAGCTGAATGGGCGGTAGGCCGTCACACTCCACCCCCGGTCTGGGATAGCTCCATCCCCCCGATCCGGGGCACATCTCGAGTTTCCACTTCCCTTTCCGAATGGAAAACGATCCGTCGATGGAGTGGTGAACGGTCGCCTCTCGCAGAGGGCCGTCGATGGAGGCACCCTCTCACATGGGAAGGTTGCTCACGCTGTCCTCGCCCGCGTTGTCCGGAAGCTCGACGCCGAGTACGTCGGCGCAGGTCGCCAGCAGGTCGATGAGGCAGACCGTTTCGTCGGTCCGGCTTCCAGGACGGATGCGATCCGGCCAGCGGACCAGAAGCGGAATGCGGTGCCCGCCCTCATAGATGTCGGCCTTGTGGCCTCGGAAGACGTAGCTTGGCCTGTGGCCGATCCGGCCCAATGCTTCGAAGTCGGCCCTCGGCGAGCATCCGTTGTCGGTGGTGAAGACCACAATGGTATCGTCGGTCAGACCGTGCTGATCCAGGGACGCCAGGATCTGGCCGACGACGTCATCGACCTGCAGGCAGAAGTCGCCATAGGCGTTCGTGCCGGACCTGCCGAGGAACTCGGGGGTGGGGAGAATCGGCGTGTGAGGAGCCGGGAGCGGGAAATACAGAAAGAAGGGGGCATCCTGTTCGGCGCTTCGATCGATCCATGCCAGGGCCCTGCGGGTCAGCTCGGGCAGAACGTCCACATGCGTGAAATCGGGGGCAATGGGCCCCTCCCGCCAGAAGCCCATGTCTTCGCCTTCGGGGACGATCCGATCGGGGGTCGCGGTAGGCGTGTCGTTCTCGACGTAGACGTATGGCGGCATGTCGAGCGAGGCGCTGATGCCGAAGAAGGCGTCGAATCCGAGCGAGGTGGGGCCGTCTTCGATGGGCTTCGTGTAGTCCACGTCCTCCTCGCCGTCGCCGCGTCTGGGCCAGGTCCATCCCAGGTGCCACTTCCCGACGCAGGCGGTCGTGTAGCCGTGGTCCTTGAGCAGTGAGGCGGCGGTCATTCTGTCCGAGTCGATCAGCGGACCGTCATAGCCGAAGGTCACCCCCTGCTTCAGCTGGGAGCGCCAGGCGTAGCGTCCAGTCAGGATGCTGTATCGGGACGGGGTGCAAACGGTGGAGCTGGAATGAGCATCGCAGAACCGCATGCCCCCCTCTGCCAGCCGGTCGATATGCGTGGTTCGGATCCGTGACTCCTCGTTGAGGCAGGATACGTCGCCGTATCCCATGTCATCCGCGAGGATGTAGATGATGTTGGGTCTGCTGCTCATATTCGCTCCAGTTCAGCCTCAGAATCCGGGAAACCACGAAACTCGCCAAAGCCGCGAAAGGAGAATCTGAACTTCGTTGGCTTCACTCGTTCAGCCACCTCTCAACCACTGCTTCGTCGTCCTCGTTGTAGCCGGTGAAACAGTTGTCCATGATCGTCCAGTAGTCGGAGCTTGGGTTGCCTTTGAGGCTGTAGGAATTATCGACATAGAGGCCTCGTTGGGCCTGGCGGCGCCACTCCCTGCAGGCCTCCTTGCAGTAGGCCTGCCAGTCGCTGTGGGTCTGCTCGTAGTCCACGACCTT
The DNA here is from genome assembly GCA_030746455.1 of Candidatus Latescibacterota bacterium. The sequence continues at coordinate 1,860 of JASLMQ010001050.1, read as the reverse complement.
CCGCAGCTCTGCGTCCAGCTGCCGGACGACATCGGTCCTGTCGGCGCTCAGGTCCTGCAGTTCTCCAGGGTCGCTCGCGACATTGAAGAGCTGACTGGGCTGACCCGGGTAGGCGATGTACTTCCAGTTGTCCCGGCGCAGCATGTAGGCCGAGGTGTTCATGGTGGTGCCCGTGAAGCAGGCGTAGGCGCTGTTCCGGCTGTCCGTCATCGCTCCTGTGGCAAGAGGGAGTAGACTCTCGCCGTCGCATCCCGGCTGCTCCTCGAGCCCGGCCATCTCGAGGAAGGTTGGACACAGATCGACCGTGGAGACCAGGTTCTCCGTTCTCCCCTGAGCCGGGATGTTCGGTCCGGTCATGAGCATTGGGACGCGCACGGATCCTTCGTAGAGGGACATCTTGTAGTACTGCTGGTGCTCGAGCGCCAGCTCGCCGTGGTCGCTGGAAAAGACGAAGTAGGTGGACTCGGCCAGACCGAGGCGCTGGAGGGCATCGTACACGGCGCCGACCATCGCGTCGGCCTCAGCGCACATCGCGAAGTAGATGCGGCGGACCGTTCTGACGGCCTCGTCGTCGAAGCCGTAGCGCCACGCTTTGCTGTTGCGCTGGAATCGGATGCAGGGATGGTCGCAGTGGTCTATGGGGGGGATGTCCACGGCATCTTCGGGTATCCGGTCGAGCCAGTAGCGGTTCGTGTTGAAGGCGGCGTGGACCAGTCCCGTGCTGACGTAGAGGAAGAACGGACGCTCGGCATTCCCGCTCTGCTGCTCCAGGAAGGCGATGCCGTCGTCGACCTTATGCCAGTCCGCGCGGTGACAGCGGGGATCCGCATCGTCTTCGATGCTGAAGCATTGGGCCCCATCGAAGTCGTAGCTGGGTTTGTCTATCCCAGATGCTCCGAGCCACGCGGTGACGCGCGCCAGGAGGGTGTGACCGCCGGAGCGGTAGTCGAGCTTCCCAAAGGTGGCCAGGTTGTGCGTCTTGGGCAACTCGTCCAGAAGTGCCCACATGTGCGGCTCCAGGCCACGGTAGTTGTTCCAGCTCTCGCAGTTATGCGTGTACCGGCCCGACCACATGTTGGCACGAGAGGGACAGGAGATGGGGTGGGAGCAGTAGGCGTTGGGGAGGAACATGCCCTGGTGCGCGATCCGGTCTATGTTGGGCGTGGCGTCTCTCAAGGCTGGATGGCCCAGCAACCCCAGCATCCGGCCGTCCCAGCTTTCGGCGTGGAAGAAGACGATGTTGCGTTTGGCCATGGTTTCCATCCTCGGGTTCGGGCTAACGGTCCCCACCGGCGCGGAGATCGCGGAAGGGCTCGAACGGTACGTCCGACTGCGCGGGCTCTCTTGCGTCAGCCATATCGTTTCCCCCGCATCGGATGCGCGAACCCGCTGGAGACGCCTCCGCCCGGAGGAAGACACCCGTTCCGACATCGGCGCGGCAATCCCTCACCGTGACGCCGGTATTGGCTCGGCTGTGAACGGCGGCTCCATCGTCGTCCTGAGGCTGCCGCAGGCGGAGACCGGTCAGGGACACGTCATTCGAATTCTCGATGAAGAACCCATCGCGCCAGACCCTGGAGATGGAATCCCACTGCACCCGGACGTTCTCGAGCTCCAGGCCTTCGACGTGGGTCGCATACATGACGTAGGGAAGCGCCGGTCCCCCACCCACGCCGGAATACCCGGATCGGAACGGCCGCTCGGGCATCTTCTCGGCGAAGCTCAGGTCCTCGGTGCCGCCTCTGACCAGCCAGTCCACATCGGAGAAGCGGATCCGCTCCAGGGGAACCTCGGGCGATCCCACCAGCTGGCTACCCGCTGAGGTTATAAGAGAGAGGCCGCTGAGACTCACATCGCGGA
>JASLMQ010001049.1 GCA_030746455.1 Candidatus Latescibacterota bacterium | reverse complement strand
GAGCCGAAAGAGGCGAAGCGGATCGCTCACCGGGAGCAATTGAGGGATTTTCACCCTGCTGTGAAGCCGGTTGGGGACGAGGCAGTGATCCTGAACGGCGAGGAGCTCCATCGCCTCTGTGCACATCGCGGGATCCTGTTCCTGTTCTACGTGGGGTTCAATACGAACGCGTGCATCGTGATGCGGGACTATGGGACGCTGGCGATGCGTGCGCGTGGATACGACGTGATCCTCGTTCGGGATTGCACCACCGGCATGGAGACGCACGAGACGTTGGCGGACATGACGTGCACGCGGGGGCAGATTGCGACGTTGGAGCAATTCGACATCTACACGGTGACGTCCGAGCAGTTGAAGGATTCCCTTGGCAAGGACGAGGCAGGAGATACGACATGACGGGTCGGGAACGGTACCAGAGGATCATGTCCTTCGAGGCACCGGATAGGGTTCCCCTGTGGGACCTGGAGGGGATCACCGAGGGCGCGGTGAGGCAGTGGTGCATCGATGGCTTTCCGCCAGGCCGGGATGTGCGAGAGTTCATCCGGTTCGATCCGTACGAAAAACTGCCGTTGGGCACGGGGCCGATCCCAAGCTTCGTGACGCGCGTGGTCGAGGAAGACGAGGAGACGGTGACCACGATCGACCCGTTCGGGTTCACGGTGAGGACGGCGAAGGCGCACGCGGTCGCACCGATCATCTACCATTACACGAAGGGTTCAGTCGAGACGTTTGACGACTGGCAGGAGATGAAGAAGCGGTATTATCCCGACGACATCCGGCGTCTGCCGACGTCGTGGGGAGAGGAGCTCCTCGACCACTATCGGAATCTGGACCATCCGATCTCGCTCAACCTGGTGTGGGGGCCCGGACGCGGACCGAAGAACGGCTACATGCTGGGTCAGGACGAGTTCCTGCACGCCCTGCACGACCGTCCCGCGCTTGTGCACGACATCTTCGACTTCTGGGCCGATTTCCTTATCGATCTTACCCGCCAGCTCGTTGAGACCGTCCCGGTCGACTTCGTCTGGCTGAGCGAGGATGGGATGGCCTACAAGACCTCGACGATGATCGGCCCAGAGATGTTCAGGGAGTTCTGGCACCCCTATATGAGGCGAGTCACGGACTTCTTGCGGAGCCGCGGCGTCCAGGCCATCGGCCACTATACCAGCGGCAATATCACGCCGCTGATTCCCAGCTTCCTGGAGGCGGGGATGAACCTGTTTGGGCCGCTCGAGGTGGCGGCGGAGATGGACGCGGTAGCCCTGCGGAAGGAATACGGGCGAGATGTCCTCCTGATGGGGAACATCGGTCGCGCCGCGCTGATGGCGGGTCCCGATGCCGTTGAGGAGGAGTTCAACGCCAAGGTACCGTGGCTGATGGAGCAGGGGGGATACATCCCGGCCGTGGACGACATGATCCTCCCGGATATCTCGTTCGAGGCGATGATGAAGTACGTCGAGCTGGTAAGAGGCTTCGAAGTCGGCTAGTTGACCCTGGAGAACCGCAACTACGAAGAGCGCGAAAAACGCGAACAGGAACCGGGAGCCAGCGATATGCAGGAAGGGCGAGGGTGGGACAATCGGAAGCGGGCGAAGCCAGCGGCGGAGTACGAGTTCCGATATGGATCGGGGCTGCTGAGGAAGGAGAGCGAGGGGTGGCCGTGCACCCTGGTGGTGACCACGCCGAGGGCGTTCGAGACTGCTCGTCCGTACCTTTCGCCCGAGCCCGCTGGCGTGGCCCTCATCGAATGGATGGACTGGGACTACCTGCTCCAGTCCAGCAAGGAGCTGCCGGACGATGCGGGGTTGGTGATCGGCCTCGGAGGTGGCCGCGCGGTGGATGCGGCCAAGATCGTGGCGCTCGACAAGGGCCTGCCTCTGATCACCGTCCCGGCGATCGCGTCCACCGGGGCCATCATCCACGGGACGTGCGCGAAGTGGCGGGGTCGA
>JASLMQ010001048.1 GCA_030746455.1 Candidatus Latescibacterota bacterium | reverse complement strand
GGACCGTCCGTCCAGCTCGTGGTTGCACAGAGGCTACCCGGCATCGTCAGACGGATCACGGCTCCGTACTCCTTCCACTTGCCGTCGCCGACGAAATCGTACTCGGGCTTCCACTCGGTGGGGGATTTCGCACAAGTCGAGAGTATCAGCGAACTGCCCAGGGGAACCAGGCTGGTCACCCGCTGTCCCCACTGGTTATAGACGATCCCCAGTGCCATGCACTCGTCTTCGTAGGGATGGTCCGTCTCGTCCGTAATTGGCGGATGCGTGAACATTCGGCTCACGAACGTCCAGCCGTCGGTATCGGGGTTGTAACGCCAGAGTTCTGCCCAGGGCACCACCCCCACGAACAGGTCCCCGCCATATATCGCCGTCGTCTGCGCTTCGCGAACGCTCGAAGAGACACCCGGCATCTTCGGCGGCCAGCCCTCGATAGGGGTCACCTGGTCTCCGCTGTATTCGAAAAGCAGCCCCGTGGGATACTGGCCAAGAAGGAGCCGATCGTAGAAGTTGATCATCGAATAAACCTGATAGCTCGTATCGATCTCGGCTTCGACGGCCGTCCGCCACGCCTCCCCGCCGAAGACATACACGCCCCCGATGTTGGAGCAGGTCAGCACCTCGCGTCCGAGCTGGCCGAAAGAGAACGGAACTTCGCCCACGACGGGGAGCGTGATCACAGTCGCCCGAGCGAGGTCTACACCCCCGTCCTCGTCCGGGGTCCAGGGGCACGCGTAGAGCTTGCTGAATCCCTCGTCGTCCTTCGCGTGCAAGCGGTACCCGGATTGATCCGCCCAGTAGGTGTGGTAGAAGAAGAGGCGGCCCTGCGCGTAATAGAAGCGCTGGTATTCTCCCCGTTCCGGTCCTGGAAGAATGGATCTACCGTTGTACTCGACCCGTTTCCCGTCGAAGGTCAGCATCCCCGTGCCCAGCCGCATCCGCCCCCGCGCGTCACTCGGGTCCGGCTTCCAGGCTCCCGCCGACTCGTCCCACGAGCGAACGTCCTCGCTGCTGGAGTAGATCGTTCCATCGAGGTCGAACAGATAGGTCCCGGCGATCTCCGTTGGACGGGGAAGACGCTCGATCGACAGGCTTCGCTCACCGTCGGTGGGACGGATGAAGAAATGGGCGACGTGCCGGTCGGCGCGGTGGTAGGTGTTGTAGAGTCCCTGGAATCCCCCGCCCAGAACCGCGGCCCCGTCTGCGGTCTGCACCTCGAAAAGCGACCCGAAGTTCTGCCCCAGATCCTGTCCCCGATCGATGCGAACGGCGAACCTCATCTTCGTCTCCCCTTCCGGTGACTCACCCCGAACCCGCGTGTCCATACCGAGGACTACGACGAGGAGGATCCCCATCAAGAAGGCCTTACGTCCTCTCTCGTTGATTGCTCGACCCATAGGTACACTAAGCGGGTTCATATCCACGGCCCCCGAGCGGGTCCCATGATCCATCAGCAATCGATGCCGATTGCCTGCGGCCCCTTCCTCAACGCGCCTCCGTAAGTCCTGCCTTGCCCACTGATTCCACAGTACCCTCAGAGACCTCCGCGTAGGCCGACGTGCGGATCCTGTACGTCACTTCCCCTGGGATCTCGCGCATGGGGAAAAAGAGGTGTCTCGCGTCACCGTTCTCGATGGCGAACCCTGGATCATCCTCCAGCACCACGGCTTGACGGCCCGATCGGGCGCGTACCTCGCTCACACGACATCCGTACGCCGTGCCGTCGCCGAACGTGGCGATCGCCGTGGCCCCGCGCAGGGAATCGCCTGTCGGCAGATCTCCCTCCACGATCAGTGCGTCGTGCGCGTGCCCGTCCTCCGCCCGCTCCGTAGCCACGACCTCGCCCTCCAAGGTGCCTCCTGCGGTGAGCACGTGGCCGGCGCATCGAAGCTCCTTTCCGCCCCAGATCCCCATCGCCTCCGGAACCCCGTCGCGCTCTCGGACGAAGCCCAGGTCACCATCCAGTCGGATTTCTCCGACCTCGACAGCGGACCCACCATCGATCCGTCGAACGATGTGGTCCACCACGCCGTGATGGCGCACACTCAAAGCCACCGCACGTCCGTCATCCAGGTCCAGTGACACCCCATCCACGAAGGGCGAGCCGTCGAACGGCTCGTGGACAGCCGCAAAGAGGCTTGCCAGCGGCGTATCTCCCGCCCGCCGCAGCAGGAAGACGGGCATCCGGCATCCGTCCTGTAGCGCGTCGTTCTCCTCCGCTCGACGGAAGCACATCGCGTCGCCCAGGAAGACCTCGGCGCCCGCCGCGCCCGGCAGATGGGTTCGTACGCCGGCTGCTGATTCCGAGATGGCAAAGGACACCGTCAGGTCCGCATCGACGGTTCCCCGAGACACATTCTGGAAGTAGGCATAGCTGGTGTTGCGACCTTCGGCATCCCCGCGGTCCGCCTCGCCCTGCGGGTACCGGACCTCAACGCCCGGGAGCAGGTGCGAACCGAAGGGCTCCACGGGAACGTTCACAGTCACCGATCCCTCGTGGTCTGCATTCCCGCGGAGCGACCAATCGTGCTGGGCCCCGCCGGCCACGCGGAACAGATCCACCACGTAGGAGTCCGAGTCGCTGGCGTTGACAAGCATCAGCGTTCGCCCGTAGACCTGAGCCAGGCCGGGGTAGGCGTACTCTCCGTGGGCCTCGATCCATTGAAGGGCATCGTGGCTCGGCTCGAATGCGGTCAGGCGGCCGTCCGACTCCCCCTGGTCGCCCCGGGTATACTGTCGCGTCTCGTCGATCACGACCGTGTTGTGGCAGAGCGTGCTCGTGCTCCAGGCCCGGTGTCGGGTGTGCGTGTAGCCCACGTCGGGCAGCAAGTCCATCCCCTTTGCGAACACGGTCAGATTCAGGTTGTCCGCATGCTCGTGCCCGTACCCCCCTGAGAAGTGGAGGTGCGCCTGGATCTGGTCCCCTCCCTCCCCTGCCCCGAGCCAGCCGTGTCCGACACCGGCCAGCAGCGTCGACTCGGACCGTTCGGGCACCACGAGATTGCGGAAATAGGCCCAGTTGTCGTGGACCGTGAGTGTTCGACCATCTGGGTACCGACAGATCTCGGCGATGCGCCTGGCCTTCCCGATGATCGGGATGTCCCGCTCCAGGTCCAGGTCGTCGAAGCGCGCGCCGTCCTCGGGGTCCACGTAGCCGGGAGGATCAGAGTAGCCACGCAGGGCGTTGAACACACCCGCCATGCCACTCATGGTCATCTGGTGGTAGCCCACGCTTCCCTCGCACCAGAACCCGTCGACGAAGAACTTGATTTCGAAGAGCTTCACGCTCCTGCGGACCGCCTCGTGCACCAGGGAGGGATCGCCCATCACGCGTCCCATGGTGGCGTATCCCTGATAGATCGACGGACTGGCATTGCCGTACGTGGGTCCCGTGAACGCATTCTGCCGAATACAGCCGCGGAAGAAGTCGTTCTCGATTCGCGCCCCGACGTCCACCCCCAGTTCATCGGACAGCCGCTCGAGCTCTCCGCTGTCGTGGATCCAGTCGTAGGCATAGACCACGTCGGACGGCACCTCGCTCGACGCCCATCGGCCCCATTTGCCTCCCCCGTTGGGATACGGAGGTTCCAGCACGAACCCCTTGGGTCGATGCGGCCAGTCGGCACTCACCAGGAAGCCCGGATAGTGCCGGGCGAAGGCGTCCAGGATGAGTACGGCACGCCTGGCATATGTCTGGTCCCGCGTGATCTGATACAGCTCC